>NZ_JBHWJY010000018.1:0-116694 GCF_042731135.1 Streptomyces sp. NPDC059874 | reverse complement strand
GTACCGACGCGCCCCGGAAGCCGGGGGCCAGGTCGCCTTGCGCTTACGGGACAACCGTTTGCGCAGTGCCGTTGAAGTAACGCTGGGCGAGGTCCCAGGCGGATTCGCCGCACGCGCGTCCCGTCGCCCGCGCGTCGAGGTCACCCTGTTCGAAGTGGATGCCACCGTACCGGCGGGACATCCCGGCCTGGTCGGCGGCGTCGGTGAACGTCGTCCAGGTGAGAGTGACGTTCCAGGCCGGGACCAGCCCGGGTTCGACCTTCGACGAGCCGGCCGCAATCGTCACCGACGCACCGAACTTGTCGCTGCCGGTGGCCATGCGCAGGATCGCGGCGCCGGCGGCGCTGAAGTTGCTGTGTCCGGAGGAGTATTCAGCGAACGGCGGAGTCGGGAAGGTCGACCTCTGGTACGGCAGCCACGTGCCGCCGTCGATGGTCTTCGCGCCCTGGCCAGGCCCGCCCCAGGCCCGTACCTGTCGGCCGTGGAAGAGGTGGCGGATGGCAGTGATGGGGCGCACCGAGTCGAAGGCCTGCTTGTTGTCCCAGGCGACGATGCCGGCATCGAGGAGGGCATTGTTGAGGGCGAAGAACATCTTCACGTCGGCCTCGAGCCCTGGCGCGCCCGGGCCGTGGTGGTCGCGGCGGGAGACGTACTCGGCGAACAGGTTCCAGTGTCCGGGCGGCGTCGCCGAAGCCGGCCCGTCGGACCAGTACTCCGCAATGGACTTCTGTTCGTCGGTCAGGTCCGCGCTGATGCCGAGCAGTGCCTGGGCCTGCGCACGGTAGGAGGCCGGGTTGGTGGCGAATCGCACGGGCCCGGTGGGCGAGCGCAGGGCATCGCCGCGGTCGAACGCGAACGGCTTCACTTTTCCCCAGAAGGGGGCCAGAAAGGCCGGCGTGACCGTGGCTCCTGCGGCGTTGACAAAGCGCAACGGCTGCCAGCGGTCGGGGTCGTGCACCGTCGCCGGGTTGAACGACCCACCTGGGGTCAGGTCCATCGGGTCGTTGGCCGGGTGGTAGCCGGTGTAGTCGGAGTAGGGTAGGCCGGATCCACCGGGCTCGTTGCCGTGTTGGTTGGACCCGTCTGCGTGTCGGAAGTTCAGCACGGCCTGGCAGGCCACGTTGCCCACACCGGCGGCTGAGTCGAGGTCCGTCGTGGCATCAGCCGAGTCGTAGCCGAGGCGGGCCATCAACGGATCGAAATCCGTGGTGGCGCGGCCAGGAAACAAGTCGACCGCAGCGCGGTAGGCGGCGAAGCTGACTGCCTTGGCTTTATTGGGCAACGTACGCTGCCCCGGAGGGCGACGCAGCGTTCCTCCGAGTCGAGTGCCGACCGCCGTGCTGTCGTAGGCGGCCCACGCGTCATACATGCAGGTGTGCACGACGGCCAGGGCCCGGGCCACCATGGGTGGTCCCAGCGCGGAGTTCTGTACCGCTTGCAGGGCGGCGGCATTCCACTGGAGCACCACACTGCCGGGCAGGCTGGGAATCGCGCTCGCCGCTCGCCCGGGAAGCAGCAAGCTCAACAGGAGGCAGACGACTACAGGAAGGGGGCCGGCGGAGGAGAACCTTTTCATGGCCATCGACTTTCCTGGGATCCCATTGCGCGGATCGCCTCTCCTGTTGATACGGCAGGCCGCTTTCGAGGCTCTCCAGCACACGATCGACTGGACATCCCAGCAGCTCATTTCCCGCACCACCTGCGGCCCCTGTCCCGCGCGCGTGCAGTGCACCACGCCGGCCCCTCACGCTGCCAGGGACCGAGCGGGTGGCGCGGGCGGCTCAACAGGTTGACTTGCGGGAGCCGTAGAACCGTCCTGACCCCACCGTGCCACACCACCGGCCCCCGACACAGCGATGACACGCACGTAACCGGGACTGCAAGAGGGTGTTCATGGCCTGCTGCGAAAGTGCTGGTCACAGACGTTTGTTGATGACTGCGGCCGGCACTGCGGCTTCGCAGCGCCCCACGAAACGTGATCAAGAGCGAACAAGATCCACTTTCGTCACGGATGCCGGAGCACGACCGTCAGCACGGGCGCGGCAGCAGAGACCCGCCGGTGGCCGCAGGGCTCGAAGACCAGCACCACCGGCTCACCCGGGCGCTGGCGCCAGGAGATCCGCTCCGGCGCGCCGTCGCACACCGGGCAGCCGGGCAGAGGGCCGGGCTCCGGCCGGCACTCGGGGGCGGCCGCGAGGGGCGTGGCGTGCGGATCGCGCATGGAGGCTCCCTGCTGGTGCGGTTGGACTGATCGCACTGTGCCATGGACGGACCCCTCACCGCACGGGCGAATCCTCCAGTGTTTTGGCTGGTCAGAGGTGTGGTCGGCAGGGGGATTCCGGTCCTCTTGCGGGCACTTGGTGATCAACCGCTCCCGCCCGCGGCCGACACCAGGCCGGATTCGTACGCGGCGATCACCGCCTGCGCGCGGTCGCGGACGCCCAGCTTGCCGAAGATGCCGGTGATGTGGTTCTTGACCGTGGAGACGCTGATGTCCAGGTCCCGGGCGATCTCGGCGTTGTCCAGGCCGGTGGCCAGCAGGTGCCAGATCTCCAGCTCGCGCGGGGTGAGGTCGGCCGGAACTCCGGCGACCGGTGGTCGGGGGCGCGCGGGGGCGCGTACGTAGGCGGAGATGAGCCGGGTGAGCAGCCGGGGCGCGACGGCAGCCTCTCCGGTGTGGACGATGCGGACCGCGGCGCCGAGTTCCTCCGGGGAGACGTCCTTGGGCAGGAAGCCGTACGCGCCGGCGCGCAGGGCGGCGACCACGTACTCGTCCATGTCGAAGGTGCTGAGGGCCAGGACTCGGGTTTCGGGCAGGGTCCGCGCCAGTTCCTCGGTGGCCTTGACCCCGTCGAGGACCGGCATCCGGATGTCCATGACGACCACGTCGGGCTTCAGCTCCGCGGCGAGGGCGACGGCCCGGGCTCCGTCCTCGGCCTCGCCGACCACCTCGAACTCCGGGTCGGGGCCCAGGATCAGCGCGAGGCCGCGGCGCACCAGTGGCTGGTCGTCGGCGATGAGTACGCGGATCATCGGGTTCCCTCTGCTTCCGTCGGGGCCGGGAGGCGGGCCGCGACCCGGAATCCGCCCTCGTCGAGGGCGGCGGCCTCCAGGGTGCCGCCCTGGAGGGCGACGCGCTCGCGCATGCCGATCAGACCGTATCCGGAGCGCTGTGCGGGCCGGCCGGCCGGTGGCTGCGCTCCCGCTCCGTCGTCGCGGACCTCCACCCCCACCTCCTGCGGTCCGTACGTCAGCCGCACGCGGGCGCGCGCCCGGCGGCCCGCGTGCTTGCGGGTGTTCGTCAACGCCTCCTGCACGATGCGGAAGACGGTCAGGCCGACGGTCGGCGGGAGCGGCCGGACCGGCCCGTCCACGGTGAACTCGGTCTCCGTCCCCGCGAGGCGGGCCTCGGCGACGATCCGGTCGAGGTCTGCCGCCCCGGGCTGCGGGGCCGGCAGGGTGTCCTCCGGTTCCTCTCCGGCCCGCAGTACGTCCAGGAGTTGCCGCATCTCGCGCAGGGCGAGCCGCCCGGAGCCCTCCAAGGTGACGAGGGCCTCGCGGGCCACCTCCGGATCGTGGGACAGGTTGGCGCGGGCCCCGCCGGCCATCAACTGCATGGTGGTGATGTGGTGGGCGACGATGTCGTGCAGTTCACGGGCGATCCGGCGGCGTTCCTCGGCCACCGCCCGGTCGGCGAGCAGCCTGTGGTGCGCCTCGGCCTCCCGGTGCCGGCGGTTGACCACCTCGGCCGCGCCGACGGCGAACAGAGTGACGAAGGCGTTCCCGAGCAGACCCCACCAGCCGAACGGCAGGGGCCAGCCGCTCTGTCCCGCGGAGATGAGCGGTACCGCCACGAGGACGGTCGCCGCCACGGCGGCCGGCCGCCGGGACCTGGCCACCGAGTAGAAGGCGACCACGAGGGTGAGGCCGAAGTGCGGGGAGTGCGGGGTGGCCAGGTTCAGCAGCACGCCGAGGGCCAGCACGGCGGCGAGGGCGGACACCGGGTGGCTGCGGCGCGCGAGCAGGGGCAGGCCGGAAACCACCGCGATGACGGCCGCGCCGGCGGCGAGCGACCCGCCGTCGGTCCGGGAGCCCAGGGCGAAACCGATGAGGTCGGTGGCGCCGGCCCCGACCGCCACGAGGGCGTCGTTGCGGGACCAAGGGACGCGATCCGCGGCCCGGCGCGCGCCTGCGTCGAGACCCCGGTCCGGTCCGCGACCCCCGACCGGGTCCGGGCCACCGGCCGCGCCCCGGTCCGCACCCCCGGCCCCGCCTCGGACCGCACCCCCGGCCGAGCCCCGGTCGGCACCACCCCCGGCCCCGCCTCGGTCCGCGCCACGGGTCGCATCCCCGGCCGCGGTCTCACCCGCGCCTCGGGTGGTTCCCGCGCCCGCGCCCCGGGCGGTCCCGGCGGCCACGGTCGAGCCGCCGCTCGGACCGCCGTCCGTGCGGGAACTCGTCCCGCCTGGATCCTCGCCCGTAGCCATCGTCGCCGGTCCTCCCCCGTCGGCCGTCCCCCGGCGGCGCCGGGGCTCGCGCGGCCGCGCTGTCCGGTGATCCATTCTGGCACCGGCCACGCTCCCCTCCACCAGCCGCGGGGACGATCCGGACCAGGACCGGAGTCCTGGTCGCGGCCCGGGCCCGGACCCCGGTCCCGGCGTACGGCTCCTCCCCCGACCTGACGTTTTCCCCGCCCGGCCCTGATGGTCTGGAGTCCGGCCGGGAGCCCCCGGCCGGCACCGTACAGACCGGAGGAGACCAGTGATCCGCGCCCTGACCGGATTCTCGACGAGGAATCCGTGGAAGGTCATCGCCCTCTGGGCGGTCCTGGGAATCGCGCTGACCATGCTCGGCCAGGCGTTCGTCTTCCGCGCCACCCAGACCGGCAACGGCGGGTTCCTGCCCGCGCAGTACGACTCGGCCGCCGCTCTGAAGATCGCCGAGGAACGGTTCGGGGCCGATCCGGACGCCAACCCGCTGACCGTGCTGGTGGCCAGGTCGGACGGAGCCCCGCTCGGCGCCGCCGACGAGGCCCGCATCGACGCGGAGGCCGCGCGGCTGGCCCGGACCCGGGTCGTCATGCCCCGGGACAAGGATGCCCCGCCCTTCACCCAGGACCATTCGCAAGTCCCCCGCGTCAGCCCGGCCATGACGGCGCCCGACCGCTCCTTCCGGCTGCTGACCGCCGAACTGACCGGCAATCCGGCCGATCCCGGGGTGCAGGACACCTATCGGGCCTTCCGGGATTCCGTCCGGGAGCAGTTCGCGCGGGAAGGGCTGCGTACGGGCTTCACCGGCGGGATCGCCGATCGCGTGGACTCGACGGACGCCGAGAAGACCAGGACGATGGTGGTCGGCATCCTCATGCTCGGGGCCATCGTCCTGTTGCACGTGCTGGTCTTCCGCAGCGTCCTTGCGGCCCTGCTGCCGCTGCTGGCCGTCTCCGTCATCGGCGGGGCGGCGGCCGGTGTCGTGGTGTGCGCCGCGCTGCTGACCGGGACCGGACTGGCCGATTCCACACCGGGGTTGATCAATGTGGTGCTGGTGGGCATCGGCATCGACTACTTCCTCTTCCTGCTGTTCCGCTTCCGTGAGCAGCTGCGCCGGCACCCGGACCAGTCCGGGCACGAGGCGGCCGCCGCCGTCGCGGGGCGGGTGGGTACGGCGATCACCTCCGCGGCGCTGACCATCGTCGCCGCGTTCGCCACGCTCGGGGTGGCCTCCTTCGGGCAGTTCCGGGTGCTCGGACCGGCCATCGCGGTGTCCGTGCTGGTGATGCTGCTGGGCAGCCTCACCTTCATGCCGGCCCTGCTCGCGGTCACCGGGCGCAAGATGTTCTGGCCCTCGCGGGCCCTGAAGCGCGAACCCCGGGAGGGTGCGGCCGCCAGGATGGGCGCGCGGGTGGCGCGGCGGCCGCTCGCGCTGACCCTCGCCTCGGTGGCACTGCTCGGCGGGCTGGCCGCCGGGATGCTGGGGATGCGGATGGACTACGGGCAGGGCGGCACGGGTGGGGAGCGTACCGCCGCGACCGTCACCGCGGCCGAGATAGCGGGCGCCCTGCCGGCCGGGGTGTCGGACCCGACCAGCGTGTTCGTCACGGCGAGGGACGGCTCCGTGCTCGGCGCCGAGCAGTTGGGCGGGCTGTCCCGGGCGCTCGCCGGGGTCGACGGTGTGGGCCGGGTCGCGGACACGGTGCTGAGCGAGGACGGGCGGGCAGCGCGGATCGACCTGTTCCTGACGGCCGATCCGCAGCGGCAGGAGGCGCGCGACCTGGTCTCGGGACCGGTCAGGCAGGTGGTCGCCGCGCACACGCCCGCCGGTACGGAGGCGCACGTGGGCGGCACCCCGGCCCTGTTCGCCGACATCTCGGCGGCCGTGGACGAGGACCTGAAGGTGGTGTTCCCGGTGGCGGCGGCGCTCATCGCGCTGATCCTGTTCGCGCTGCTGCGCAGTCTGCTCGCGCCGGTGATCCTGCTGGCCGCGGTCGGGCTGGGCTTCGTCGCCACGCTCGGCGCCTCGACCCTGGTGTTCCAGCACGCCCTGGGCCGGCCCGGGGTGGACTTCACGCTGCCGCTCGTGCTGTTCCTGTTCGTGGTCGCGCTGGGCACGGACTACAACATCCTGATGAGCGACCGGATCCGGGAGGAGATGGAGCGGCCGGGTCCGGCCCGCGCGGCGGTGGGCCGTGCGGTACGGCAGACGGCGCCGGCCATCGCCACGGCGGGCCTGGTGCTGGCCGCGTCCTTCGGGAGCCTGGCCGTCAATCCGGCCCCGTCCACCCAGCAGATCGGCTTCGCGACGGCGCTCGGGATCCTGCTGTCCGCCTTCGTGCTGTCGATCGTGCTGGTGCCGGCGCTGGCGGCGCTGCTGGGGCGGTCCACATGGTGGCCGGCGCGACCGCGCCCCGCCGGGGAAGCCGCCGGTGCGAGGCACGCCCCGGACCGGGTCCCGGTCGGCTGATCCGGCGGCTCGTGTTCGGGTGAGCAACCGCGCGGTGGTTTGCCTGGCCACCGCGCGGAGGCGCCGGCGTGCGCGGGACCGTACCAGTGGCCCTGGGTCCTGCGCACGCCGGCGCTTTCGGTGTCAGGCGAGCTTGTCGACCTCGGGGTGGTCGTCGAGCCAGGCGCGGACCGCCTCCTGCTCCTTGCCCTTGCCGGTGTCCTGGATCTTCGCCTCCAGGCTGGTCAGCTGCTTCTCGGTGAGCTTGAACGAGCTGAGCCAGCGGGCCACTTCGGGCTCGTCGTCGGCGAAGCCCTTGCGGGCCACGTTGTGGATCCCGTCGCCCTTGCCCCAGACCCCCTTCGGGTCCTCGAGCTTGGTCAGCTCGTACGACGAGTACGCCCAGTGCGGAGACCACAGCACGACCGCGACGGGCTCCTTCTTCTCGTAGGCCCGCTTGAGCTCGGCGAGCATGCCGGGAGTGGAGCCGTCGACGACCTGGTACTCCGTGTCCAGGCCGTACTCCTTCAGGACCTTCTCCTTGAGCGCGCCCATCACCCCGGCGCTGGGCTCGATGCCGATGATCCGGCCCTTGAACTGCGCGGACTTACCCTTCAGGTCGGCGAGCGAGCGGACGTCCTTGACGTACGAGGGCACGGTCAGCTCCAGCGAGGTGGGGCCGTACCAGGGGCCGAGGTCGTCCAGCTTGTTCCCGTACTTCTTCCAGTACTGCTCCTGGGTGACGGGCAGCCAGGCATCGGTCTGGAAGTCGAGCTGCCCGCCCGCGAGCCCGGTGAACAGGGCGCCCAGTTCCAGCTGCTTCGCGTCGACCTTGAAGCCACGCCGCTCCAGGAGCTCCTTCCACAGGAAGGTGGAGGCGATGCCCTCGTCCCACGGGATGTAGCCGACGGAGAGGGTGCGGCCCTTGCCGATGTTCGCGGCGCCGGCCGGTCCGTCCTTCGGGGCGGAGGCCCCGCCGAAGGTGTTCAGGCCGCCCGCGACGAGGGCCAGGACGACGGCCCCGGCGACGGCGAGTGCCGGCTGGGGGCGGTGGTTCCACACCTTGGCCGCGCCGACGGCGGCGGACCGCGCCTTGGCGAGGGCGCGCCGGCCCAGCGGGGAGACCTGGCGGCCGAGCGCCCCGGTCATCCGGTCGAGGTACATGGCGAGGATGACGATGGCGATGCCGGCTTCGAAGCCGAGGCCGATGTCGACGCTGCCGATGGCCCGGTAGACGGCGCCGCCGAGCCCGCCGCCGCCGACCATGCCGGCGATGACGACCATGGACAGGCCGAGCATGATGACCTGGTTGACGCCCGCCATGATGGTGGGCAGGGCCAGCGGCAGCTGGACGCGGACGAGGGTGTTGCGCGGGGTGGTGCCGAAGGCGTTGGCGGCCTCGACCAGTTCCTCGTCGACCTGGCGGATGCCGAGCTCGGTCATCCGTACGCCCGGAGGCAGCGAGAAGATGATGGTCGCGATGATGCCGGGCACCACGCCCACCCCGAAGAAGATGATGCCGGGGATGAGGTAGACCATGGCCGGCATGGTCTGCATGAAGTCGAGTGCCGGTCGCAGGACGGCACTGACCCGGTCGGACCGCGAGGCCCAGATGCCGAGCGGGATCGCGATGACCAGGGTGACGAGGGTGGCGACCAGGACCAGGGACAGCGTGGCCATGGCGTCGTCCCACAGGCCGACGGAGTCGACGAGCGCGAAGCCGGCGAAGGCGAGCAGGCCCGCGAGCAGGCCTCGCAGCCACCAGGCGGCGACGGCGAGGATGCCCGCGAACAGCAGCGGGGCGGGCGCTGAGAGAACGGCGACGATGCCGTCGTAGAGGCCGGTGACGAGCGCGCTGATGGCGTCGAACAGCCAGGACAGGTGGCGCTGGAGGAAGTCGACTCCGCTGTCGACCCAGGCTCCGAGGTGCAGGCGGGGCATCAGGCTGCCACCTCCGTGCAGGCCATGGGCGGCCGTTGTTCGTCGCCGATGAAGGCGATGAGCCGGTCCTGCGGTACGGAGCCGATGACGGCGCCGTCGGCGTCGGTGACGGCGACCGGGTGCGGGACGCGGGCGCTGACCCCGCACAGGTCGGCGAGCGGGGTGTCGGCCTGGACGGTGGGGCAGTCGCAGGTGTCCTCGTCGAGGGGAGGCACGTCCATGACGGCATCGGCCGTGAGCACTCGCGACCGGTCCACGTCCTGGATGAAGGAGGCGACGTACTCGTCGGCGGGACGGATGAGGATGTCCTCGGCCGTGCCCTGCTGGACGATGCGGCCGTCGCGCATGACGGCGATGCCGTCGCCGATGCGCATGGCCTCGTTGAGGTCGTGGGTGATGAAGACGATGGTCTTCTTGAAGCGCTGCTGGAGCTCCAGCAGCTGGTCCTGCATGTCGCGGCGGATCAGCGGGTCCAGGGCGCTGAAGGACTCGTCCATCAGCAGCAGGTCGGCGTCGGTGGCCAGGGCCCGGGCGAGGCCGACGCGCTGCTGCATGCCGCCGGAGAGCTCGTCGGGCCAGGACTTCTCCCAGCCCTCCAGTCCGCACAGCGCCAGGGCCTCGGCCGCGCGCCGGTCGCGCTCGGCGCGGGGCACGCCCTGGACCTCGAGGCCGTAGCCGGCGTTCTCCAGGACGTTGCGGTGCGGGAAGAGCGCGAAGTGCTGGAAGACCATGGAGATCTTCGTGGAGCGTACGCGGCGCAGCTCGCCCGCGCTGAGCGCGGTGAGGTCCTGGCCGCCGAACAGGATGCGTCCCGCGGTGGGCTCCAGCAGTCCGTTCAGCATGCGCAGCAGCGTGGACTTGCCGGATCCCGACAGACCCATGACGACGAAGATCTGGCCGGGTTCGACGCTGAACGAGGCGTCGATCACCGCGGCCGTGGTCCCCTCGGCGCGCAACTCGTCGCGGCCGGTGCCGCCTTCGAGTGCGCGGACGGCGTCGCCGGGTCGTCGTCCGAACACCTTGTAGACGTGCTCGGCTTGGAGCGTGGACACATAAACCTCACGGGTCGTACGGGTACGGCGTGCGCCGGGCGGACCGGCGGGCCGTAGAGCGGGACGGGATCTGCCCGTGTGCGCCTCGCCTCCGGCACGCCGGCCGGAGTGCGTGGTTCCGCTCCACCGTCGACCATGCCCTGCATTCGTTCGCCCAAGCAAACTCGGGCGTGATCCTGGTCACTTGCGGGGACGTGGGACCCGCTACGGGAGCGCCCGCCACGGGCGGGGTGGCCGAGGGCGGGTACGCGCCTCCCCGGACCCGAGTTGGACCGGACGCGCGGTGGGCCCGACCTGCCGCCGGGGCCGGCGCACCGCCGCGCGGGGCGTGTCGGAGGCCACAGTGCGCGACCGGCAGTCGGACCCTGACCCCGGGCGGCCCGCGGGTGTGAGCTACGTAACGCGGAAGCCGGTGGTCGCGTGGTGGAGTCGGTCCCGGTGGAGGATCAGCCGGTCCCAGGTGGGAAAGGCCAGGTCGGTGACGGCCAGCAGCCGGCCGGAGCCGTCGTGCAGGGTGCGGCGCGCGGTCAGGCCGCAGGTCGCGCCGCCGACCGGGGGGTGGGTGGTCCGGGTCATGGTGAGGGTCTCGGCGACCCGGCCGGCCAGGGCGGCCCGGTCGAGCCAGCGCTGCAGTGCCTGCAGGTCCTCGACGCCGGGCGCCGCCACGCGGTCGCGACAGCGAGCCAGTTCGGGGCTCCGGGCGAGGGCGCCGGGACTGAAGTAGGTGACGGCGTCCCGCAGGGTCTCCCCGGCCGGGCCGCGTTCCCGGCGGTGGTGCACCAGGGTGCGCTCCCCGCCGCGCATCCCGAGCAGCCCGGCGAGCGAGGGCGGCACGGTGACCAGGGTGAGCCGGCTCTGGGCGGCGGGGGTGGGTGCGGGGGTGGGCGCGGGGGCCGGCGGCGCGGCCACTCCGACGGGTCGCGTCCCGCGCCGGCCGGTGACGACGAGACCGTCCTCGCGCAGGTGTTGGAGGGCGGCCCTGATGGTCTGCCGGTTGACCTGGTACCGGGCGGCCAGGGTGCGCTCGGAGGGCAACCGGGCGCCGGGGGTGTGCGCGGTGTGGTCGAGCTCGCGCCGCAACGCTGCGGCGATCCGCTGGTACTTGGGCATGGCGGCCGAGCCGCCGCCCCGCGAAGGGGAGGGCATGGCATCTCCTCTGACGGGTGGTCAAGGACTGCGCGGTCTGCCCAACCAACCTAGCATTGGTCTATACCTTTCGGTGAGGGGTCTCGGCCCGAGCCGCCCACCTTGGCCGATTCCTTACCCCGACCGTACGCTCGGGCACGCGGGACGCCCCGCGCCGTCGCCGGGGGCCGCCCGGACAAGGCCTACGCCGGAGCCCCTGGCGGCGGGTGGGAGCGGGCCGCCGCGAGTCCCGTGTGAGGAGATGCCGACGATGTGGCACATACGATCGAACCGCCCGAGGCCCGTGCCCGATCGGTGCGGCGACGGCCGCCACGTGCTGCGCACCGCCAGGCTGGTGCTGTACACCCCCCGCGATGTCCTTGACGTTGAGGTCGCCAAGGCGGCCGGAGCCGATGCCGAGGCACAGCGGTGGCTCGGCTGGCCCGCCGACACGCTCGTGAACGCCGAGACCGCCGAGCACCTCCTCGGCATCGACGACCGCAACCGCTCCGAGCGACTCCGCGCCTTCCCCGCTTCCATGCGCCGGGAGCTGACCCGGGCGATGCCGCTTCCCGGCCCCGGCGAAACACAGTGGCTCCTGGCGGTCGACGCGGCAACAGGCCGCGTGGCCGGGATGAGTTCACTCACCCCGGACGACGACGGCACCCTCGGCCTGCGACTCGCCCCGGCCTATCGCGGCCAGGGGCTGGGCACCGAACTCGTCGCGGCGACCGCCCGGTTCGGCCATGCCCACTTCGGGCTGCACACCGTGCGGGCCGGCACGGAGACTTCGAACGACAACTGCCGACGGGCCCTCGGCGCTGCGGGCTTCGAACCCTGCGACGGGCCGGCCCGGCACACCCTTCCCGATGGCCGGGTGACCGACGCAGCCTGGTACCGGCACGGCACGGGCAGTACCTCCCGCTGCGCCTCCGTCCGGGAGAGCGCTGTCACACGGGGGTGACCTCGCTCCGGCCGGGCGGCGTCACCCCGCGGTGGAGGTTCCGAACGGATCGGCCCGGTCCGCCGACGGGGCCCGCAGCGGGTTCGGCAGGGGGATGTACCTCGCGTCCGCGCCGTCCGCTTGGGTCCAGCGGAGCAGGAGGTTGGTTTTGCCCGGGAGGTAGGGGGCCGTGAGGAGGTCCGTGATCTCCGGGAGGTCGTGCGTGGCCGCGTAGTGCAGGAACTCCTCCCGGGCCGCGGGCCACAGTCGGGGGGCGGTGCGCGGGTGGTGGGCGGCCAGTTCCGCCGCGATCTCCGTGAGGTTGTTGACCACCAGGCAGTAGACCAGGCGCTGCCAGGCGGCCGCGCGCGGGAGGTCCGGCAGGAGCTTGACGCCCTCCGCGTCGCGGAAGAGGGCCTGCGCGGGCATCCCGGCGGCGTCGACCGCGACCAGGGTGTTCTGGAGGTGGGCCTCCAGGACGACCCCGTGGCGGTCGAACAGCTCCAGTACGGGCGGCACGACCTGGCGCAGGTACGCCCGCCACCAGGCGGCCGGGTCGTCGGTGTCGGCCAGGGGGCTGCCGGGGTATCCCTCGGCGAGCCCCGCGGCGAGCAGCGGGATGGCGCCGGGCGCGGTGTGCCGGCGCAGGCCGTCGCGGACCAGGACGGCGAGTTCCTCGAAGGCGAACCCGGCGGTGCGGTAGCCCCGGTCGGCGAGCCAGGCGGCGGTCCCGCCGCAGCGGCGCAGCGCGGCGAACCCGGCCTCGACGGCCGCGTCAGTGCGGCGCAGTTTCAGCAGGTCGTGGCGCCACAGCCGGCGCACGTCGTTGGTGATCCGGACGTCGAGGCTGAACTTCACGAACAGGTCGGCGGAGCCGTCCGGCACGTACAGGGTCCGGATCGAGGCCGTGGGCCAGGCCGGGAGCCGGCCCTCCCCGAGCCGCAGCAGTCGACGGTCGGCGAGGGCCTCGCGCACCGCCGGCCGGGTCGCCACCAGGTCGAGTTGCCAGGGGTGGGCGGGCAGCAGTCGGTAGCCGGCGGGCGGGCGCGGCCCGTCGAGCGCGTCCGCGAGGGAGTCGATGGCCTCGGCGGCGGCCGGGCCGCCCTCCTCGGCGCACTGGTCCTCGCGCAGCCCGAGGAAGACCAGCGGGAAGCGGGCATGGGCCTCCGGCGCGTACGGCAGCCAGCTCGTGGCCGGGGCCCCGCCCCTGGCCTTGGGTGCGGGGTGGTGCGGGTGGCCCATGACGAGGGACTGCTCGGAGAGCAGGTACGGATCCGCCGGGGGCTCCGCGGCGAGGCGGGCGGCCAGCAGCGCGGCGATGGCGTCGCGGCTGTCGGCGATCTCGACGGGGAGTTCGTCGTTCGGGATTCCGGTGGATCGGCCCAGCTCGTCGGAGGTGAGCTTGACCAGCTCGGTGTGGCTGAGCGGATGCCAACCGTCCGCCGTGCGCAGTTCGGGGCGCCCGGGCCGGCGCCCGCCGTGCACGCGGAGCAGCCGGCCGCTGCCGCGCAGCCGGTGGACGTCGCCTCCCAGGGGTTCCGCGGCCTCCCGGAGCAGGCAGTTCAGGAGCGGGGTGGCGGCGTACGCGTCGGCGGCGGCGTTGAGGTCCACTGGTTCCATTCGGTCCATCCGGTGCGCCGGGGTTCGCGGGACGCGACCACCCGGCCGTGATCTTCAGTATCCGCGATGATGACGTGATCATCCCGTGAAGCGACTATCTGCGGAGCCGCAGCATGTACTTTCCCGCCTCACCCGCCGAGGAGGCCGTCGCCGCCGAGCTGGACGGCGTTCGCCCCGCCCTCTCGGCCGCGTACGCCGGTGCGCTGGACGGCGCCCGGGCGGCCGTGCTGACCCGGTTGTGGCGGGCGCTGGCCTTCGAGCCGCTGCCGTGGGTGGTGGGCCGGGAGCGGGGGCCGGGTGGGCTGGCGCTGGAGTTGGCCGGGGGCGGCCGGTTGGAGGGGCCGGCGCCGGATCCGTACGCGACCGGGCCGTACGTGGACGAGTTGCTGCTCGACGGTCGGGCGTACGGGCAGGCCGCGCGGCTGGTCACGGCGCTCGGGGTGCCGCACGGGGACGGGTTCGCCGCGGAGCTGGACGACAGTACGGCGGGCCTCGCGCTCTCCCGGGCCGGGCAGCCGCCCGCCGGGCGGGACACCGCCGCGCGGAGCACCTGGGAGTGGGAGCAGCGGATCGTCGACGGGCATCCGTACCACCCGAACTGCCGTTCCCGGCCCGGCTTCTCGGTGGCCGAGCAGCTGGCGTACGCGCCCGAGCACCGGCCGGTGGTGGAGCTCGGGCTGGTCGCCGTACCGGCCGAGGAGTGCCTGGTCACCGGTGGCTGGCCGGAGGAGCTGCGGGACGGGGGACGGATCCTGGTGCCGGTGCACCCGTGGCAGGCGGCGCACACCCTCAAGCACGAGCCGGTGCGGGCCGGTTTCGCGGCGCATCCGCTGATGGCCCTGCGCACGCTGGCGCCCGCCGATGGCGGCGCCCACGTGAAGACGGCCCTGAGCACCCGGCTGACCTCCTCCGTCCGCGACATCTCCGTCTACTCCATCGAGACGGCGGCGGCCGTCTCCGCCTTCGCCGAGACCCTCGCGGCGCGGCTCGACGGACGGCTGCACATCACCCGCACGCTCGGCGCGGCCACCGCGCACAGCCCCGACCTGGCGGCCGTGCTGCGCGAACCGCCCGAGGTGTACGCGGACACCGCCGCCGGCGAACGGGTGCTCCCGGTGGCCGCGCTGGCCGGGCTCCCCGAGGCGCGCTCGGCGGCCTGGCGCGCCGGCTTCGCCCGCCTGGCGCTCTCGGTGTGCCTGCGCGCACTGGACCTCGGGGTGGCGCTGGAGGCCCACGGCCAGAACCTCCTCGTCGTACTCTCCGCCTCGGGGACCCCGCTGCGGCTGGTCTACCGCGACCTCGCCGACATCCGGATCAGCCCGGCCCGCCTCGCGCGGCACGGTCTGCCGGTGCCGCCGCTGTCCGGCCGACTGATCACCGACGACGTGACCGTGCTGCGGCGCAAGCTCTTCGGGTCCCTGCTCGCCGGGGCGCTCGGGGCCACCGCCGGCTCGGCCGGCGCCCTCGGCGAAGACCTCGCCGCGGCGGCATCGGCCATGCCCGCCACCGCCGACACCGAGGCGCTGCTCGCCGGGCCGCTGCCGTCCAAGGCGCTGACCCTGATGCGGCTGAGCCCCGGGGTACCCGGTGATCAGTGGGCGGACCTGCCCCATCCGTCCGCCGTTCACTGACCGGGGGGTGAACCGGCGCGCCGGGCGGGCTACTGTCCGGGGGCATGACAGGTACCTCGGGTCTGAGCTCCGTACGGGCGTCCTACGACACCGTCGCCGTCGACTACGCCCGGCTCCTCGGCACGGAGTTGTTCGACAAGCCCCTGGACCGGGCGATGCTGGCCGCGTTCGCCGAGTACGTACGCGGTGGGAACGAGGGCGGCGCGGAACGCGCTGTCGCGGACGTCGGCTGCGGGCCGGGCCGGGTCACGGCACATCTGGACGGGCTGGGCGTACCGACGTTCGGCGTCGACCTGTCCCCGGCGATGGTGGCGGTGGCCCGGCGGACGTATCCGGGACTGCGCTTCGACGTCGGGTCGATGGCGGCGTTGGACGTGGCGGACGGCGTGCTCGGCGGGGTGCTGGCCTGGTACTCGACGGTGCACACCCCGCCGACGGAACTGGCCGCGCTGTTCGCCGAGTTCGCGCGGGTGCTGGCGCCGGGCGGTCTCTTCCTGATCGCGTTCAAGGCCGGCGACCGCAGGCTCCGGTTGGAGCACGCCTACGGGCATCCGGTCGACCTCGACGTGTACTGGACGCCGCCGGACCTGATCGCCGAACTGCTGGCCGGGGCCGGGCTCGTCGAGGTGGCCCGCCTGGTGCGGGAGGCCGACGAGAACGAGAAGGGCCCACAGGGCTTCCTGCTGGCCCGCAAGGGCTGAGGCGCCCCGGCTACCAGCGCAGCGGGAGCCGGCTCACGCCCCGCATCAGGGAACCCGGGAGCCAGTCGCGGGGCCCCGCCTCCGGGTCCTCGGCGAGGTCGGGGAAGCGTTCCAGCAGGGAACGGATCGCGATCCGGCCCTCCATGCGGGCCAGCGGGGCGCCGAGGCAGAAGTGGATGCCGTGGCCGAAGGCCAGGTGGCTCTGGCCGGTGCGGCGGATGTCGAAGACGTCCGGACCGGGCTCCTTGAAGCGTGCCGGGTCGCGGTCGGCCGCCGCGAGGGCGACGAGGACCGAGGAGCCGGCCTCGATGTACGTGGAGCCGATCTCCAGATCGGCGCGGGCGAAGCGGTACGTGGCGTGCTGGACGGGGCCGTCGTAGCGGAGCATCTCCTCCACGGCGCCGTCGATCAGCCCGTCCGGGTCGGCGCGCAGGGCCGCCAACTGGTCGGGGTGCGCGAGCAGGGCGCGTACGCCGTTGCCGATCAGGTTCACCGTGGTCTCGTGGCCGGCCACCAGCAGCAGGAAGGCCATCCCGATCAGCTCGTCCGGGGCGAGCTGATCGCCGTCCTCGTCGCGCGTCCGGATGAGGGCGCTGAGCAGGTCCTCGCCGGGATCCTGGGCCTTGGCCCCGACCAGTTCGAAGAGGTACGCGGTCATCTGCTCCATGGCTCGGCCGTCCGGGCCGGCGGCGTCCGCCGAGGTCACGATCTCGCTCGACCAGAAGCGGAAGCGCTCCTGGTCGAGGTCGGGGACGCCGAGCAGCTCGCATATGACGGTCATCGGCAGGGGCGCGGCGAAGGACCGGATCAGGTCGGCCCGGCGGTCGGGGCGGGCGGCCATCACGTCCAGCAGCTCGTCGGTCACCTGCTGGACGCGGGGGCGCAGGGCCTCGACGCGGCGGGAGGTGAACTCGCGGGCCACCAGGCGGCGCAGCCGGGTGTGGTGGGGCGGGTCGGACTCCAGCATGTTGCGGTTGGCGGCGTAGGCCTGGGTCGTGTCGAAGAGTTCCGAGCCGAGCCAGTTCTTGGACAGGGCCGGGTGGGTCAGGGCCTGCCGGGCCTCCTCGTGGCCGACGACCAGCCACGAGCGTTCTCCACCGATCTCCACCCGGTGGACCGGGCCCGCCTGGCGCAGCGCGGCGTAGAAGGGATAGGGGTCGGCGTTGAACTCCTCGGCGTGCGCACCGAGATCCACGAGAGACATGCGGGCAGCGTACGGTCGCAACGCGCCGGGCCGAACCGGTTATCCCACGAGCTGAAGCGTTTCGGCGGCGGGCACAGGGAGCCAGGGGGCGTGGGCCGTTCGGGCGGCAGCCCGGTGTGTGGGGGCCCGCCTGCACCGGGATCGGGCCGGGCGGTGGCAGGAAGGAGGCATGAGCCTTCCTCGCCGCCGGGTCCTGGGCAGTGCCGCCGCGGCCGTCCTGGCCACCGTCGGGGCGGCGGTCCGCGGGCCCGACTACGGCGCGCTCGCCCGCGGGATCGAGGGTCGACTGGTACTCCCCGGTGACCGGGACTTCCCCGAGGCACGGCAGCTGTTCCAGCCCCGCTACGACTCCCTCGCCCCGGCCGCGGTGGCCTATCCCGCGCACGCGGCGGACGTGGCGGCCTGCCTGGAATTCGCCCGCCGCTCGGCCGTCCCGGTGGTGCCGCGCGGCGGCGGACACGGCTACGCGGGCTGGTCCACGCGCGCCGGCGGGCTGGTCGTCGACCTCGGGGCCATGGCTCGGGTGGCCGTGGCGGGGGACGGCGTACGGATCGGCGCGGGGGCCCGGCTCGGCGACGTGAACGCCGCGCTCGCCGGCCGCGGGCTCGGCATCCCGACCGGGCTGTGCCCCACCGTCGGCATCGCCGGCCTCACACTCGGCGGCGGCCTGGGTCTGGCCTCCCGGGCGTACGGCGCCACCTGCGACCGCCTCACCGGGGCGGGCGTGGTCACCCCCGACGGGGCCGTCCGCGAGGTCGACGCAGACCGGGACCCCGAGCTGTACTGGGCCCTGCGCGGCGGCGGGGGCGGCAACTTCGGGGTGGTCACCGAGTTCCGCTTCCGCACCCACCCGGTGGCCGACGCCGCCTTCGCCGAACTGCACTGGCCCGGCGCCGACTCCGCGGCCGTGCTGCGGGGCTGGCAGCGGTGGCTGGTCGGGCTGCCGGACCCGTTCTGGAGCCAGGTGGAGTTCACCGTCGGAGCCGGCGGAGCCGATGCCGACCCCGCGGCCGTTCCCGCGCTGCGAGTGGTCTGCCTGGACGGGCGCCGCGAATTGGAACGGGAGTTGACCCGGCTGACCGACCTGGTCGGCAGGCCGGTCCGGGACAGGTGGATCGTCGTACGGACCTACGGGGACACGGTGCGGGCCATGTCGGGCTGCCTGGAACGGAGCCCCGAAGAGTGCCGGCTGCCGGGGGCGCTGCCCGGCCGGGACCCCGGGGGGCGCCTCGGCCGGGAGTCGTACGCCGCCCGCAGCGACTTCTGGGCGGCCGGCGGGCTGCCCGACGCGGCGATCGGCGCGGTCCTGGACGCGGTGCGGCGCTACCCGTCGGCGGTTCCCCGGGGCGGGCTCGGGGTGGTGCAGTTCGACGGGGTCTGCGGCGGGGCGCTGAACCGGGTCCCGGCCACCGCCACCGCCTTCGCGCACCGCGCCGCCGCCTTCCTCGCCCAGTACCTCGTCCACTGGCCCGAAACCGCGCCGGCCGCCGAGGTGGCACGGCACCAGGGCTGGCTGGACGGGCTCTGGCAGGGCCTGCGCCCCTGGGCGAGCGGGAGCGCGTACCAGAACTACAGCGATCCGAAGCTCAGTGGCTGGCGCGAGGCCTACTACGGGCCGAACCTCGCCCGGCTGGAGGCGGCCCGGCGCCGCCACGACCCCGAACGGCTGTTCCGATTCCCGCACGCCCTCTAGGAGCTCCGCATGCGACGTACGTTGACGATGGCCGCGGCGGCGGCCGCGCTGCTGGTGCCCGCGGGGCAGCTGCCTGCGGCCGGGGCCGAGAACGCCGTCCCGGTGGCCTCGGCCGCCGGGCGCTGGTCCATCCGGGAGGCGGAGACCTTCTGGACGCCGGAACGCATGGCCGCCGCCGTCCCGCTGGCCCTCGACCCGGTCCCGGTCCCGGACGGCGTCCCGGCCCCGGGCGGGCTCCCGGCCCCGGAGGAGGTCCCGATCTCGGACGGGGTCCCGGTCCCGGAGGAGGTCCCCGCCCCCGTCCCGGCGGCGACGCCCGCGCCTGCGCCTGCGCCTGCGCCCGCGCCCGCACCAAGCCCCGCGTTCCCCGCGCCCATCCCGGACCCGCTGACCCCGACGCCCGACGGGACGCCGACCCCTACGCCGAGCCCGAGCCCGACGCCAAACCCGGACCCGGACCCCACCCCCACCCCCACCCCGACCCTGGACCCGCTCTTGCCGCGCCTGCCGGTCGCGGGCCCCGGGGTAGGGCAGGACTTCAACGGCATTCCGGTCGTCGGCCGGATGTACCTCGTCAAGGGCGGAGGCGCCTACTTCTGCACCGCCAGCGTGGTCACCTCCCCGGGCCACGACCTGGTCATGAGCGCGGCCCACTGCCTGACCGGCTCCGACTCCCAGCGGGTGGCCTTCGTACCGCGGTACACGCGGGCGAATCCGCGGCCGTACGGAATGTTCCCGGTACGGCGGAACGCGGCCGGGCGGTCCAGGATCTGGATCGACCCGCGCTACCGCTCGCAGGGCGTCAACCGGGCCGCCGCCCTCGACGTGGCCTTCGCGCAGGTGGGACCGAACGCCGCCGGCCGCCGGGTGGAGGACGTGGTCGGCGGGAACCGCCTGGTCACCGGCGCGGGTTACGCCCACCCACAGGTACGGCTCGTCGGGTACCCGGCCTCCGCCGCCCGGCCGCGTCTGTGCGTGAACCGGACGACGAAGTTCACCAGCTCCGACCCGGGGATCCCCGGGTCGTTCCTGCGCATCGACTGCACCGGTTACCCGGGCGGGACCAGCGGCGGCCCGTTCCTGACCCGCTACGACGAGCGGACCAGGACCGGTGACGTGGTGGGGGTCATCGGCGGCTGGAAGACGGGCGGGGACACCGCCGACACGTCCTACAGCTCCTACTTCGGCGCGGACGTCAGGAAGTTGTACGCGAAGGCGGTCGCCGAGGCGAAGGCGGGGTGAGCGGATCGACGCGCACCCACCGGGTGCGGCGCGGGTTGCCGACCGTGCGCGGGGCCGCCGGGAGCCCGTCGCCGGTCAGCGGGTCCGCCGGCGCGAGGCCGAGCCGGCGCCGCAGGTCGGCGAGGGCCGCGTGGACCGGCGCGAGGACGACCTCCGCGCCCGGGTCGATGTGCGCGAGGGCGTGCGCGGTGGTCTCGATCGCCTCGGCGGCGTCCTCGGCGGCGCTCCGGCTCCACCCTCCGTGCACGGCGGTGTCGTAGAGGTGGCAGGCGGCATCGGCCACGGCGTCGGCCCGTTCACCGACGCCCGGCGCCGCGATGGTCGGCAGTTCCATGCCGGGTCAACGAGCCGGTCGGGCCAGTGGGTGCGACCGGATCCGGCGGGCCGCCGCGTGCGCGGCGACCGTGGCGGCGCCCGCCAGGGCCAGGCCCCGGGCCAGGTCGCGCGGCCGCGTGGGCCGCAGGACCCCGGCGCGCCGCAGCCGGCCCCGCGCCCACAGGGTGAAGGGGACCACCAGCAGCGGTGAGGTCACGACCCCGGGCGTGTAGCCGCGGGTCGCGGCGGCCTGGGCGAGGTGGACGAGGCCGTGCAGCCCGAAGCCGTTGAGGGAGTCCTGGTAGAAGGCCGAACGCCCGCCGGTGCGGTACCCGTCGGCGGCGGCCGCCGCGACGACGAGCCCCATGAAACCGACGGCGGTGGCGAACTCGCGTCCGTCCACGTCTTCGAGGCGCCGCCAGATCCGGTCGGGCAGGTGGGGGTGGCGTCGGCGCAGGGCCGAGACCCGGGTACGGGACCAACGCGCCATGGTGGCGACCTCTTCGAGGTCGTGCACGGTCCAGGCGGCGAGCAGTCCGAGGGTGACGGCGCCCACCGGCATCACGGGTGTCTCGGGTATCGAGGAGTCGCTCATGTGACCACAGTCTGCAGCCAGAGCGGCAGCAGCAGGAGGGAGATCACCGAACTCTTGATCACGAGGGAGGCGGAGAGGTCGACGCCCACGTCGTAGCGCTGGGCGAAGATGAACAGGTTCTGCGGCGTGGGCATCGCGGCGAGCAGGACCAGGTACGCCAGCCAGTCGCCCCGCACCCCGAACAGCATCCCGCACACCGCCCAGGTCAGCAGCGGGAAGGCCAGGCACTTGAAGGCGAGCAGCGCCAGCTCCTCGCGCGTGGTGCCCCGGACGTCCAGGCCGAGGCCGCCGAGGTGGAGGCCGAGGGCGAACAGGGCCACCGGGGAAGCGCTGTCGCCGACGAAGGCGGCGCCGTCCAGGACCACGGCGGGGACGTGCACGGACAGCAGGTTGAGCAGGATGCCCGCATTGCACGAGAGCACCAGCGGGGTGGTCAGCGAAGCGCCGACGGCTCGGGAGAGGCGCCGGCCCGGGCCGCCCGCGGTGGGGCCGGCGCGGCCCAGTTCCATGAGGGAGATGACGACCAGGGACAGGACGCAGACCTGGAACAGCAGGATCGGGAAGATCGGCGCGGCCGTCCCGAAGACCGTGATGAAGACGGGGACGGCGAAGTAGGCGGTGTTCACCTGCACTCCGCCCATCACGCGCAGCGCGACGGCGCGCGGGTCCCGTACGGAGTTGGCGACCGACGCCGCGGCGACCAGGACCACCGCGAGGGCCGCGGCTGCGGCGTAGCCGCCGATCGCCCGCCAGTCGAAGAGGGCGCCGAGGTCGCTGGCGTAGATGTTGCCGAAGAGGTAGCAGGGGACGGCGAAGAGGAAGGCGTAGTCGGAGAAGGCCTTGGACGCCTCCGCCGGAACGATTTTGCGGCGCGCGAGCAGTACCCCGCCGCCGAAGGCCAGTAGTACCGGCAGCAGTTTCTCCAGCGCGGCTGCCCCACCCATGCGTACCGGACTCCCCCGTGATCGACTGGCCGGCAGCCTACCCGTACCTCCGGTCCGGGCTCGGCGGCGCATAGGGTGGACCGATCATGAGCGACAGACCCCGCATCCGGCTGGGCGGCCGGACCCGTGAACTGCTCCGCGTTCCCTCGACCGGCCGGCGGCCCGGCGGGCCGGGCGGGCCTGCCCGGGCCGGCGGGCCCGGCGCACTGTCCCAGCTCGGTGTGGTGCTGCGCACGCCCGCGCGGTCGGCGGAGCCCTTGTTCGCGCAGGCGCCGAAGTTCTGGCAGCGGATGCTCCCCTATGTGGTCGTCGGCATCTTCGTCGCAACGCTGCTGCCGGTGACCATCACCGTTCTGACCGTCGACTACGGGGCGGACGGCGGTTGGTCGGGCGCGCTGGGCGTGGCGCAGACCGTACCGCTGCTGCTGGCCGTGACCCGGCCGGTGCACGCGTGGGCGCTGATCCTGCTCTCGGACACGATCGGCGCGGTGTTGTTGATCCAGGCCGACAAGGTGGCCGGGCATCCCTGGCCGTGGGCACCGATGACCATCGTCGGGTACCTGGCACTGATGGCGTGCCTGGGGCTGCGCGAGTCCATCCGGACCCTGGTCGGGGTGTGGCTGGCGACCGGCGCGGTCGGAGCGGCGCTCGGCTTCTTCCCGCCAACGGGTTCGACGGACACCGCCGCCCTGCTGTTCGTGCTCTCCGGGGTGATGCTGGTGCTGACCGGCGCGCTACGCGGGCTCGGCGAGGCGCAGCGGCGGATCGCCGAGCAGGAGAGCATCAGCGAGGCGGAGCGGGCCCGGCGCACCCTGCTGGAGGAACGGGCCAGGATCGCCCGGGAGTTGCACGACGTGGTGGCCCACCACATGTCGGTGATCACCGTGCAGGCGGATTCCGCGCCGTACCGGCTGCCGGGCATGGCGGAGCCGGTGCGGGAGGAGTTCGCGGCGATCGCGGCCAGTGCGCGGGAATCGCTCGGCGAGATGCGGCGGCTGCTCACGGTTTTGCGCGGTGACGGTACGGAGCGCGCGGAGGGCGAGAAGGCCCCGCAGCCGGGGATCGACCGGCTTCAGCAGCTGGTGGAGGCGACCGTACGGGCGGGGCAGCCGGTGGAGTTGTCCCTGGCGGCGGGCGCGGCCGAGGCGGCGCCGCCGGCCGTGGACCTGTCGGCGTACCGGATCGTGCAGGAGGCCCTGGCCAATGTGGTGCGGCACGCGCCGGGGGCGAAGACGCGGGTTTCCGTGAGCGTCGACGAGGACGAGGTGCTCGTGCTCGTGGTCAACGGCCCGGCGCGGGGCGCCGTGGTGGCGCTGGAGAGTTCGGGCACGGGGCACGGTCTGGTGGGGATGCGGGAGCGCGTACGGTTGACCGGCGGGACGCTGGACACCGGTCCGCTGCCCGACGGCGGCTTCCGGGTCGCCGCCCGCCTGCCCCTGAAGGACGCTACGGAGACCGCTCAGACGAAGGAGGGGAGTTGACGATCCGGGTGATCATCGTCGATGACCAGGCCATGGTGCGGGCGGGGTTCGCCGCACTGCTCTCGGCGCAGGCCGACATCGACGTGGTGGGCGAGGCGCCCGACGGGCGCCAGGGGGTGCTGTTGTCCCGCTCCGCGCACCCCGACGTGGTGCTGATGGACGTACGGATGCCGGAGATGGACGGGCTCACGGCAGCCCGGGAGCTGCTCGATCCTCCGCCGGGCGTGGTGCACCGGCCGAAGGTGCTGATGCTGACCACCTTCGACATCGACGACTACGTGTACGAGGCCCTGCGCGCCGGCGCCTCCGGCTTCCTCCTCAAGGACGCCCCGCCGGCCGATCTGATCGCGGCGGTCCGGGTCGTGGCCTCGGGCGAGGCGCTGCTGGCCCCGTCGGTGACCCGGCGGCTGATCGCCGACTTCGTCCAGCAGCGGCCCGCGCCGCGCAAGGACCCGGCGCTGCGGCTGAACGGGCTCACCCCGCGTGAGACCGAGGTACTGGAACTCATCGCGCGCGGGCTGTCGAACCAGGAGATCGCCGGCCATCTGGTGCTCGCGGAGCAGACGGTGAAGACCCACATCGGGCGGGTGCTGGCCAAGCTGGACCTGCGCGACCGGGCCCAGGCCGTGATCTTCGCGTACGAGGCGGGGCTGGTGCGGCCGGGCGACTCCGGCTGACCTGCCCCGCGCATTCGGCCGCCGCGGCGTGACACCGACCCGCCGCCGGCGGCGGCCGGTTGACGTCGCCGCCGCGCCGGTTCACACATCGGGGCCGTCTCCTCCACCCCCTACCGGGGTATGACATCCGACTTGGCTCCACGGTCCGACGCCCCCTCCGGTACCTCCTTCCTACCTTCCTCCTCGTCACGAGGCTCATCACGAGGAAGGGAGAAGGGGCATGCGCCGCTTCGGAAGGACGCTGGTCACGGCCGCACTGGCGGTGACCGTCGTCGCGGGTACCGCGGGATGGGCCTCCGGGGACAGTCAGCGGGCCGTCACCGGGCCTCCGCCCGGCGCCGCCGCCTGGCGGGCGGACACCGTGTCCGGCCGGGCGCTGCCCGATCCGGCGAGCGCGAGCCCGCGGGAGGTGGCCCGGTTCTTCGCCGGGCTGGACGATTCCGCGCGGCGGGAGCTCGTACGCTCCCACCCGCTGGTGGTGGGGAACCTCGACGGGGCGCCGCTCGCCCTGCGGTACGAGGCCAACCGGATCGCCGTGGCGGCCACGGGTGAGGCCCGCTACGCCGCGCTCGCGGCGCCGGGCCGGCAGATCCTGGCCTTCGACCCGCGCGGCCGGGGGCAGGTCGCCGAGGTGTTCGGGGACCTGGAGCGGGCTCGGCACGTCTCGGTGATCGTGCCCGGCTCGGACAACGACGCCACCGCCTACGACGCCAAGCGCAAGCAGCACACCGGCCCGGCCGGGATGGCCCGTGCACTGCGCGGGGCGACCGGGGCGACCGGGGCGACCGGGGCGACCGGGGCGACCGGGGCGACCGGGAACGTCGGGGCGGCCTCGGGGGACGTCGCGGTGGTCGCGTGGATCGGGTACACGACCCCGGTCGGGGTCGGTCTGGACGCGGCCGACGGCCGGCTCGCCGGGGCCGGGGCGGCCCGACTGGCCCGGTTCACCGCCGGGCTGGACGCGGTCGGCGCACCCGACCCGGTGCTCTTCTGCCACAGCTACGGCTCAGTGGTCTGCGGGCTCGCCGCCCGGGACACGGACGCCACCGACATCGTGGCCTTCGGCTCCCCCGGGATGCGCGCCGACACCGCGGCCGCCCTGCGCACCCGGGCTCGCGTCTGGGCGGCTCGGGGACCTTCCGACTGGATCGCCGACGTGCCGAACGTCGAGTTCGCCGGGATCGGCCACGGCGCCGACCCCACCTCCCCGGCCTTCGGCGCCCACCGGGTCCCCGCCGCCGACGTACAAGGGCACACCGGCTACTTCACGCCCGGCACCCAGTCCCTGGCGGCGTTCGCCGCGATCGCGAAGGGAGAGGTTCGATGAGCGCCCTCACGACTCTGCGGCGCACCGCCGAGCGGATCGACCGACAGACCCCCGCCCACCGCGACCGGGCCGTCGACGGGCTGCGCGCCCTGGCGCTGCTGGCCGTGCCGACCGGCCACTGGCTGCTCGGCGGTTTCACCCTCGACGCGGACGGCGGCCTGCACAACGCCAGCCCCCTGTCGGCCTTCGGCGCTCTCGCCCCGGCGAGCTGGGTGCTCCAGATGCTCGGCATCTTCTTCCTGGTCGGCGGCTACGCCTCGGCGCTCTCCTTCGACCGCCGCAAGGGGTCGAAGGGCGCCTGGCTGAAGGGCCGGATCGCCCGGCTGGGGCGGCCGGTGCTCGGGGTGACCGCCGTGTGGGCGCTGGCCGCGCCCGTGCTGTACGCGGTCGGGGTGCCGTCGGCCACGCTGCGGACCGGGGCGACGCTGGTGATCCAGCCGCTGTGGTTCGTCGGGGTGTACGTGGTGATCACCGCGCTGACCCCGTACTGCGTGCGGGCGGCGCACCGGCTCGGCGGCTGGGCGGCCGCCCCGCTGCTCGGCTCGGTCGCCGTGGTGGACTTCCTGCGCTACGGACCGCTCGCCGGCTCCGTGCCGTCCTGGCTGTCCCTGCTGAACGTCCTGCCGGGCTGGCTGTTCGCGTACCAGTTGGGCGTCTCCTGGGGCGAGCGGCGGATCGGCCGGCGCGGGGCCTGGCTGCTGCTGGCGGGCGGGACGCTGCTGTTCGCCGTCCTGCTGGTGGTCTTCCACTACCCGGCGTCGATGGTGGGCGTACCGGGTGAGGCGCGCACCAACTCGCACCCGCCGTCGCTGCTGGTGTTGGCCCTGGCCGCGGCGCAGTCGGGTGCGGCGATCCTGCTGCGCGACCGGCTGGCGGCCCTGCTGGCGCGTCCCGCCGCATGGGCTCCGGTGGTCGTGATCAACCTGTGTGCGATGACGATCCTGTGCTGGCACCAGACGGCCATGCTGGCCGCGGCCGTTCCCGGTTCCTTCGTGGGCGGGGTGGCGGGGCTGACCACGGCGCCGGACAGCGTGGGGTGGGTCGTGGCGCGGGTGGCGTGGATGCCGGTGTTCGCGGTGCTGCTGGTGGGCATCGCCCGGTACGCGCGCCGGTTCGAGAATCCGCCGCGGGACGTGCGCGGGGGCCGGGCGGTGCGGCGGACCGTGGCGGGGCTGCTGGCGGCGGGGTTCGCGGTGTTCGCGCTGGGTCTCGCGTAGTACGACACGACGAGAGCGCCGCTCCCGGTGGGGAGCGGCGCTCTCGTCGTGTCGTTTGAGTGTCCGTCAGGCGATCGAGGCGGCGACGATGGCGGCCACGGCCAGGTTGCAGGAGGCCGTGACCCAGACCGCCGGGTGCGGCTCGGGGTCGACCACGATGGCGCCGAGCTTGCCGGGGGTCACCAGGTCGAGCACGAGGAAGGCCACTGCCATCAGGACGAGGCCGAGCACGCCGAAGGCGGCCGTGGACAGCAGGCCCTTGCCGAAGTCCGCGTACGTCGTCCAGATCGAGGTGAAGACGATGCCGCCGATACCGAGGAGCGCGGAGCTGAGCATGATCGCGGCATTGCGGTTGCGCTCCTCCCAGATCTGCTTGGGCAGCTTCCCGGGCGTCAGCACGTCCACGAGGACGATGCCGAGGATCAGCAGGACCAGGCCCAGGGCGCCGTAGGCGCTGGTACGGCCAAGTCCGTTGATGATGTCGCTCATTGAGAAGCCTGTCTCCGCGTGGGGTGGGATAAGTATGTGCCGTGGGCTGGCCGAATGTATCGCACGGCCCTGCGGTGGACCATGGGGAGGTCGGCAATTGGCACAGCTCAGGGCGGCGCGGGCGGACGAAGCGGAGGCCCTGACGGGGCTGGTGATGCGGTCCAAGGCGCATTGGGGGTACGACGCCGGATTCCTCGCCGCGTGCGAGCGGGACCTGCGGATCCGCGCGCGGGACGTGGCCGACCGCCGCATCGTCGTGGCCGAGGACGAACGCGGGGCGGTGCTCGGGCTCGCCTCCCTGGAAGGCGCTCCACCGCAGGCCGTCCTGGGGTTGCTGTTCGTGGAGCCGGCGGCCATCGGGCGGGGCGTGGGGCGGCTGCTGTACCGGGACGTGCTGCGCCGGGCGGTGGAGCTGGGGGTGCGCAGGTTGGTGATCGACTCCGATCGGCACGCGGCCGGGTTCTACCGGGCGATGGGCGCGGTGCCGGCGGGCGGCCCGGGTGCCGGCGGCGGCCCGGAGGATCTGGTGCCCTTCGAGGTGGCCCCCGTCCCGCTCGCCGACTGGGCGCGGGAATGGACCGGGGGCGGGCGGGCCGTGCACCTGGGCAACGTCGCCGAATTCAACGCGCAGTTCGCCGACGCCACCTTGGACCGGGAGCAGCGGCCCGCTCACCACTACGCGTGCCTGGCCGCCTTCTACAGCCCGCACCCCGCCGTGCTGGTGCTGCCGCGGGCGGTGCCGCGGGACTGGATCGACCTGGTCGGTCGGCAGTTGGGCTGGGCGGAGGTCGAGGTGTACGACGGGCTGGTGGAGCGGGGTCCGGGGCTCCTCGACGCCGTACGGGAGCGGCCGGCGCTCGCCGCGCGGCTGACGGGGGCCGGGCTGCCCCTCGTACCATGGGGGCTGACGCGGCCGTTCGGGGCGCTGACGGGTCGGCCGTGGCAGGCCCGGGAGCTGCGGTACGAGTCGAAGTCCGCGGCGCACGAGCTGTTCGGCCGGATCCTTGCGGAGGGCGGGCATCCCGAGATCGTGCTCCCCCGGCAGTGGCGGGCCGACACCCGGTGGGCGGCGGTCCGGCTGCTGAAGGCCCGGACCGAGGCGGGCGAGAGCACTGTTCTCAAATCGGAGCACGGCGTCGGCGGTTCGGGCACCACGGTGGTCACCGCCGAGCAGGTCCGGGTGGCCGGCGGGGCGCGCGCCCTGCTGCGGCGGCTGCCGCGCGGGCCGCTGCTGGTGGAGGAGTACGTGAGCGGCCCGCCGGGTGACGAGGGCCCACGCGATCTCACGTACGACGGCTTCGTGGACGCCGGGGGCCGCGTGCACGAGGCCGGCGGCGCCGTGATGGACGTACGGGAGGGCTGCTACGCGGGCGCCACCGTCGGGCCCGGAGTGGTGCCCGAGTGGGCGGACAAGCCCCTCGGCGCCTTCGGCGCGGCGGTGGGCCGGGAATTGGCGGCCGCCGGCTACCGGGGCTGGTTCGACGTGGACTTCGTTACCGCCGACGCGGGGCGGCTCGCGCCGACCGAGACCAACCTGCGGCTGACCGGGCCGTCCATCGCCTTCATGGTGGCGGCCCGGCTCGACGCGCTGCGGGGCGCGGGTCACCTCGTACGGATCATCGACCGGGTGGAGCTCGGCGCACGGCTGCCCGACGCGCAGCTGCACGAACTGTGCGGGGACTTGGCGCGGGCCTGCGCCGAGCTGGGAGCGCTGTTCGTCCCCGCCATCCCGACCGCGGCCTTCGACCCGGCGCCCTGGCTCGGCGTGCTGGTGGCCGCGCACAGCGGGGAGGCGCTGGACGCGGCCGAGGCACTGGTACGGGCCGGGGCGCGGGCGGTGGGCGCGGCCTTCGAAGACCTCGAAGAGCCGGAGGACCTGGACGGGGCCTAGGACTCGTCGTGGGGGTCCGGAGCGGGGGCGGGTGTCCAGGAGAGGAAGCGGACCACGACGAAGGCCGCGATCATCAGAGGGATGTTGAACGTGTACACGAGGGCGGCTTGGACCGGCCAGTCCTGTTTGGCCGCCAGACGGTAGAAGTTGTCCTGCGGCCACCAGGCGATCAGCAGGTAGGCGATGGCCAGGTGGGCCGCGGCGATCAGCCCGTCGCTCTGCCCCCGGCTATGGCGCCGCACCGAGGCCCTGCCCACGAACAGGAATGCCATCCCCGCGACGAAGGCCCACGCCTCGAAGACGTAGAGGACGAAGAAGAGGAACGCCCACGGGTTCGGAACCCCGGTGAGATCGGTGGAACCGGGCCACAGGAGGTAGCCGAGCAGCAGGACGAACCCGGCCACCGGGAGCATCAGACAGGCCTCGAGGCAGCCCACCGCCGACGGGACGGCCGGTTTCGAGGGTCGCGAGCGCCCGTACTTGCCGCTGCCCTGTTCCGGTGACCCCGGTTGGGCGGGCTTCGGCAACGCCTCCCGGTCCTCCCGGCCCGTGCGGGTGCGGGGCAGGGCGCGCAGGCGGACCAGGCGGGTGGGATTGTCGGACAGCGGCACTCTTTCGCGCAGGTGCCGGCGCAGTGCGTTCAGGTCGGCCTCCGCGGTCGTCCCCGTCCGGTCGGGGTCCTCCGGCGGAGGAACGACGTAGGCGGCGATCCTTTCCTGCTCCCCGGACTTGACGGCGGCCACGACGGGCGTGCCGAAGCCGGGGTGGGTACGGATCGCGGACTCGACGACGTACGGGTCGAGCACGCGTCCGTCCTGCCTGGTGATCCGGTCGCGCAGCCGGCCGCCGAACTCCAGCAGCCCGTCGGGGCGGAGCCGGCCGAGGTCCCCGGTGGGGACCGCGTCGCCGCCGTCGGGCGGGGTGAGTCGGATCTCCCCGTCGAGGACGTGGACCTCGCAGCCGGGGAAGGGGACGCCGAGCAGGGAGATCCGCTCCGGGTCCTCCTGTGGGCGCTGCAGTTGCGGAAGTTCGAAGTAGGTGCCGGCGCCGGCGGCCTCGGTGAGGGCGTAGACGTTCAGTACGCGCGCGCCGACACCGAGCCGGTCCTGGAGGGCCTGCTGTTCGTCGAGGTAGAGCCGCTCCCCCGTGACGGCGAGCAGCCGTACCGAGCGGAGGCGGGGAACGGGTCGGCTCCGGCGGCCCTCGACGGCGAGGCCGCCGGGCATGTCGCGGGTGAACAGCCGTAGGGCGCCCGCCGGGTCGGAGTGCAGGACGGTGACGTCCTTCATGAAGACGGTGTGCGCGACGTCCTCGGGTTTCCAGGCGGCGCCCTCGGAGAGCACGAGGGCGCCGCCCGAACACAGGGCCCTGGTCCAGCCGGCGGCGAAGGCGGTGAGGTCCGGGCCGGCGGTCAACAGGTGGAGGTCCTCGGAGGTCAGCCGGGCGACCTCGGCCCAGCCGTCGTGGGCGGCGAGCAGCCGGCCGTGGCCTATGGGCACGGCACGCGGCTCGGCCGCCCCGGTGAACACGACCGCGGCGGTCCGGCCGTCGGTTGCCGGCGTCGGCGGCGGCACAGCGGGCCGGTCGGAGGGCTGCCCGGCGATGACGGCGGCCTCCGCGTCGAGCCGGATCACCAGCAGCCCGCTGCCGTTGTCGAGGGCGGCCAGGTGGGCCGTGTCGGTGAGCAGCGCGAAGGGCTCGACGGCGGCGAGCTGCCGCTGCCCGGTGCGCGGCCTGTCGACATCGATGAGGACGTAGGCCCCACCCGCCTTGAGGACGGCGAGGAGGGCGACGACCAGCTCGGCCTGCCGGGCGGTGCCGATGGCGACGCGGCCGCCCGACGGCAGACCGGCCGCGAGCAGGTGGTGCGCCAGTTGGTTGGCCCGCGCGTCGAGTTGACCGTAGGCGAGGGTGAGCTCGCCGACGACCACGGCTCGGGCCTCGGGGGCGTCACGGGCCCACTGCTCGAAGCGGTGCAGGACGGTGTCGGTGGTGCCCTTGCCGAAGCGTACGGACTCGGATCCCTGCGTCATAAACCGATGATGCCACCGGGCACCGACAGCGGGCAGGAGTCGGCAATTTCCCTGGCGCCAAGGTGAGTTGACTACCCTGAGCGCGCGAATCCCAGCGGCCCCCTCTGAAGGCATCGGCCCGCCCGGCACGAACCCTTGTGCACATCGGCCACGAAGACGAGCCGTTCGCCGGTCTGGCCGGTCGGCCCGTCATTCCGATGGCGGCACTCACTGCGACACAAGAGGGATCGAGCCGGTAAACGGTTGTGGATATGGACGGATTCATGTCTTTTTAGGGAGACCTCGCGGCACGCCTCGGTCGCAGCCGACCCGGCCCACGCCGTGCGACCCCGAGCCTCCATGGAGATCACTGCCATGTCGTGTGTTCCACACGTGACCCCTTCACGCCAAAGGCCCTTCCGATGGGGCGTGGTCGCCGCCGCCGCGTTGGGCCTGACCGTCAGCATGCTCGGCGGCGCGGCGCACGCCGACATCCCCGGAGCCGCCGGGATCTACACCGGCTGCTACACCCGGAGCAGCGGAGCGCTTCGGGTCATCGATTTCGAGGCCGGAGCACGGTGTCGGGGCACTGAGCTCACCGTCACCTGGAACCGGACCGGCCCACGGGGGCCCGTCGGCCCACAGGGCGAGGAAGGAGCCCAGGGTCCCGCCGGCACTGCCGGCCCCCAGGGCGTGGACGGTGCCCAGGGTCCCGCCGGCCCCGCCGGCCCCGCCGGCCCCGCCGGCCCCCAAGGCGAGGAAGGTCCGCAGGGCGACACTGGCGCCGCGGGTCTCGACGGGGTCAGCGGGTATGAGGTGCAGTCAGTGGACTACGTTCTCTTCGCCCACAACACCCTTACCAGGCTCACCGTTCAGTGCCCTCCGGGAAAGAGGGTGACCGGCGGCGGTTACCGCCAGCGGAATACCCCTCCGGAACCTCTTCAGGAGCGCGAGTCCGGGCCGAACGATGACGCGACCGGCTGGGTCTTCACCCTCGTCAACGAGAGCCAGAACGACAACCTGCACCTTCGCCTCTTTGCCATCTGCGCAGACTCCGACAGCTAGGCGCCCGCCTTGACCTCAAGCTTGATTGAGGTATTAGCGTTCGGGTCATGGACATGGAAGTCACCGCCTGGACATCGCTGCACAGCGCGATCAACGCGCAGCAGGACCGTCGACCGCTCTCCAAGGCGAGCCTGCGCCGCGTCGCCGCGTTCGCCCGCCCGCACCGCCGCGGGCTCACCTTCTTCCTGCTGCTGAGCGTGGTGACCGCCCTGCTCGCGGTGGCCACGCCGGTGCTCGCCAGCCGGGTCGTCGACGCCATCGTCGCCGGCCGGGACAGTGGCACGGTCGTCCGGCTCGCGCTGCTCATCGCGCTGATCGCGGTCGTCGAAGCCGGGCTGGGCCTGCTGACCCGGAGGCTTTCCGCGACCCTCGGCGAGGGGCTGATCCTGGACCTGCGGACGGCGGTCTTCGACCACGTGCAGCGGATGCCGGTCGCCTTCTTCACGCGGACCCGGACGGGCGCCCTGGTCAGCCGGCTCAACAATGACGTGATCGGCGCCCAACGGGCCTTCAGCAACACCCTGTCGGGGGTGGTCGCGAACACCGTGACCCTGCTGCTGACCCTGGTCGTGATGCTGAGCATCTCCTGGCAGATCACCCTGCTGGCGCTGGTGCTGCTGCCCGTGTTCGTGCTGCCGGCCCGCCGGATGGGCGCGCGGATGGCGGGGATGCAGCGGGAGGCCTCGGCGCTGAACGCCGCGATGGGTACCCAGATGACCGAGCGGTTCTCCGCCCCCGGCGCTACCCTGGTCAAGCTGTTCGGGCGGCCCGCGGACGAGTCCGCCGAGTTCGCGGCGCGGGCGGCGCGCGTGCGCGACATCGGGATCCGTACGGCGATGGCCCAGTCGACCTTCATCACGGCCCTCACGCTGGTCTCGGCCCTGGCCCTCGCGCTCGTCTACGGCCTCGGCGGCTTCTACGCCCTGCGCGGGACCCTGGACGCCGGTTCCGTCGTCGCCCTCGCCCTCCTCCTGACCAGGCTCTACGCCCCGCTCACCGCGCTCGCCGGCGCCCGCGTCGAGGTGATGAGCGCCATGGTCAGTTTCGAGCGGGTCTTCGAGATCCTCGACTTGAAGCCGCTGATCGCCGAGAAGCCGGATGCCCGCCGGGTGCCGGAGGGGCCGGTGGCCGTGGAGTTCGACGCGGTCTCCTTCGGCTACCCCTCCGCCGACAAGGTCTCGCTCGCCTCGCTGGAGTCGGTCGCCACGCTGGACACCCGGGGCGGGACGCCGGTACTGCGCGAGGTGTCCTTCCGCGCCGAGCCCGGACAGATGATCGCCCTGGTGGGCTCGTCGGGCGCCGGCAAGTCGACCATCGCCCAGCTGCTGCCGCGACTGTACGACGCCGACGCCGGCACGGTGCGCCTCGGCGGGATCGACGTACGGGACCTCACGGCCGACTCGATCCGCGAGACGCTAGGCATGGTCACCCAGGACGGGCACCTCTTCCACGAGTCGGTACGGGCGAACCTACTGCTGGCCAGGCCCGATGCGGCCGAGGAGGAGATCTGGGAGGCCCTGCGCCGATCCCGCCTGGACGGCCTCGTCGCCTCGCTGCCGGACGGGCTGGACACGGTCGTCGGGGAACGCGGCTACCGGCTGTCCGGCGGGGAGCGGCAGCGGCTGACCATCGCGCGGCTGCTGCTGGCCCGGCAGCGGGTGGTGGTCCTCGACGAGGCCACGGCCCATCTGGACTCCACCTCGGAGGCGGCGGTGCAGGAGGCCCTGGGCGAGGCCCTGGCGGGCCGGACCGCGGTGGTGATCGCGCACCGGCTGTCGACCGTACAGGCGGCGGACCTGATCCTGGTCGTCGAGGACGGCCGGATAGTGGAACGGGGCACGCACACCGAGCTGCTGGCGGCGCGGGGACGGTACGAGGAGCTCTACCGCACCCAGTTCGCGGCGGCGGACGCGGCCCCGGGCGACGGGGTGACGGGGTGACGGCTCCGGGGCCGGGCGGCGCCGTACCGGCCCCTGGAGCATGATGCTGTGATGGACATCAAGCTGGAGCTCGTCGCCGTGCCGGTCACCGATGTGGACCGGTCCAAGGCCTTCTACGAGCGGATCGGCTTCAACGCCGACCACGACGTGACCGTGAACGAGGACATCCGCTTCGTGCAGCTGACCCCGCCGGGGTCGGCCTGCTCGATCGCGATCGGCAAGGGGCTCACCCGGATGACCCCGGGATCGCTGGACAACATGCAGGTCGTCGTCACCGACATCGAGGAGGCGTACGCCGACCTGCGGGGCCGGGGCATCGAGGTGACCGAGATCCAGGACATGCCCTGGGGCTCCTTCGTCTACTTCTCCGACCCCGACGGCAACGGCTGGGCGGTCCAGCAGACCACGCCCCGCAAGGCGGCCGAGCCCCCCGCCTGACGTCTCGACCGCCGCCGGCCGGTCAGGCCTCCGCGGAGGCCGCGGCGTGGTGGTGGTCGAGCTCCCACGCGTGGTGCTTGAACTCGTGGCGGAAGTCGGCGTGGTCCTCCCACTGGCGGGCGATGCCGCGCAGGACGTCCCAGTTGTGCTCGACCGACTGGTCGATGACGCGACGCATGGCCGGCTCGGCCGACTCGCGCTTCTCCAGCAGACCCTTGATCGCGGAGGCCTCCAGGACGGCATTGCGCAGCGCGCGCAGCGCACGCCCGGTGTCGTCCATGGAGAATCCGTACTCGCTCCCCGTCTCCGCGTCGAACAGCGGGGTGAGCCGCGCTTCGATGAACGCGGTGATCCGCTCGAAGTGCTGCACATCCATCAGGGGCTCCATCTCTTGCCCGGCCACCCTTCGACCCGGCGTCTCGCTCGCTTCGGCTGTTCGGCGCCATTATGCCGGGCGTCGCCCTGTCGGCCGGTCGTGCCGGTGTGACCGTGCGGCCTGCTCCGGCCTCAATTCCCTGTCTCATTCGGCCATATCAGCGGTACAACGGTGATCTACTTTGATCATCCGCCGCCAGGAAGGAACAAGACAGGTGGACGAAAGCCGAAGGCTGACCGAGCGCTTCGAAGAGCACCGCTCTCATCTGCGAGCGGTCGCCTACCGGATGCTCGGTTCACTCAGTGAGGCCGAAGACGCCGTCCAGGAAACCTGGCTGCGCATGAACCGCTCCGACACCAGCGAGGTCGAGAACCTCGCGGGCTGGCTGACCACGGTCGTGTCGCGGGTGTGCCTGAACATGCTGCGCAGCCGCGAGACCCGGCGCGAGGAGTCCATCGAGGCGTACCCGACCGACCCTGCCGCCAACCGCGAGGACGGGATCGACCCCGAGCAGGAGGCGGAGCTGGCCGACTCGGTCGGGCTGGCGCTGCTGGTCGTGCTCGACAAGCTCGCACCGGCCGAGCGCCTCGCCTTCGTACTCCACGACATGTTCTCCGTGCCCTTCGACGAGATCGCCCCGATGATCGAGAAGACCCCTGCCGCGACCCGGCAGCTCGCCAGCCGTGCCCGGCGCCGGGTCAAGGGCGAACCGCTGGTGCCCGCCACCGATCTGAGCCGTCAGCGTCGCGTGGTGGACGCCTTCCTGGCCGCCACCCGCGGCGGGAACTTCGACGCGCTGGTCACCCTGCTCCATCCCGACGTGGTGCTCACCGCCGACAAGGCGGTCATCCCCTCCCCCGAGGCGATCCTCATCAGCGGCGCCGTCACCGTCGCCACGGGTGCGATGGCCGCCATGCAGCGGGCTCAGGCCACTCAGACCGCGCTGGTCAACGGCGTCGTCGGCCTCGCGATGGCCCCGTACGGACAGCTGTTCCTGGTGCTCCGCTTCACCGTGAAGGACGACCTGATCACGGAGATCGACGTGGTCGCGGAGCCGGAGCGGCTGCGCGAGCTCGACCTCGCCGTGCTCGACGCCTGACGGGTCGGCGCCTCGGTGCGCGCCGCGTCACCCTCCCGTACGGGCCTCGGGCCGGCTGTACGTGGAGGGTGACGGCGGCCGGGTCGGGGCGCGGAACGCGGCCCTCGCACTCGGCGCCGGAGGCCTGATGCGCTTCACTGGTACCGCGGGGACCGATGTCGACGAGGACGGCGAGGTGGGCGTGGGCACCCAACGCGTCATTGTGGTGATGGGCGTTGCCGGTACGGGCAAGACGACCGTGGGCCGGCTGCTCGCGGACGCGGTCGACGTTCCGTACGCGGAGGGCGACGCGTTCCACCCGGCGGCCAACGTGGCCAAGATGTCCGCAGGCACCCCGCTGGACGATGCCGACCGGTGGCCCTGGCTGGATTCCATCGGCGAATGGATCCGCAACAGTGCGCGGCTGAACGGCGGAGTGGTGGCGGCCTCGTCACTCAAACGCGTCTACCGTGACCGGCTGCGCGCCGCGGCGCCCGGGGCGGTGTTCGTCCACCTCACCGGTCAGCGATCGCTGATCGAGGAGCGGATGTCGGCCCGCAGGGGCCATTTCATGCCCACGACCCTGCTGGATTCGCAGTTCGCCACCCTGGAGCCGCTCCAGGCGGACGAACTCGGCGTCGTCGTCGACGTGTCCGGATCCCCCGAAGAGATCACCAAGAGTGCGCTGACCGCCCTGCGCGAGCTCCCTGCCGCCGAGGACTGACGGTTTGCCGTTCCGCCCGGTCACTCGTCCTGTAGCTGCGCGGCGGCGAGGGCGAGGCCGATGGCCGCCGTCCCGCAGCGGTCGGCGAGGGTCGCGACGTCGGTGCGCAGGCCGTCGGCCTCCGGAGCGTGCCAGCCCGGCGCGGCGGCCGCCGCGCGCAACCGGACCGCGTGCGACCGCAGCGCTGCGGCGTGGTCGCACAGGCCGGGCCGGCCCGCGGCCGCCGGGCGCGGGGCCCGACGCGGCAGCTGCCCGGCGACTCGGCGGCGGGTGCGGGCGGATCGCCGGGCGGGGGTGGGTCGTGCGGTGGGGGCGGGCTGCCCGGCGGGCCGTTCGGACAGGCCCTGGCCCCGGTCGCAGAAGGCCAAGAAGGCCGCGCCGAGGCCGAGGAGCGGTTCGGCCGCCTGGGCCCGTCCGGTGGCGACCTGCCAGCCGGCGTGGTCGTTGAAGGGGTTCGCGTCGGTCAGGGCGTTCCAGGCGAGGATGTCCGCGAAGTAGGGCGAGAGCAGCGCGAAGGCGTGTTCCGCTCCCTGGTCGCGCATGATGTGCCGGAACAGCCGGACCGCCTCGGCCTGCCGGCCCTCGCAGACCGCGGCGAGAACGGCCGACGCCCCGGGATCGGCGAGGAGTTCGGGACGGGCGGCGCCCGCGGCCCGGAGCCGGGCCCTGAGCCCGCAGACCGCGATGCTGATGGCGAGGCTCTCCCGCCCTGCGAGGATTCCGGCGAGCCGGCCCGCCCGGGCCACGCCCCGGCCGCGCGGGGCCCAGCCGAGGCCCGCCGGGTCGGTGAGGGTGCGCAGCAGGGTGCGCCAGCCGAGTCGGTGGCGCCCTCCCCGGGCGAGGGCCGCGGCGGGGAGCCGGGGGCCGAGCGCGAGTGCGGAGGCGTGGCGGGCGGCCTCGCCGACCGCGTCGGCGGCCTCGGCGAGCGCGCGGCACAGGGCGTCGAGCAGGTCGGCGTCCTGGTCGCAGGGCGCGGGGTACGACGAGGACGCGGAGGACGCGGTCGCGGCGTCGGGCATGGGTTCCTCTTGGGGTTCGCCAGGGGAAAGGAAGGGGAGGGAAGTGCGGGACGACACCGGGATGTGCGGCGCCGTCAGCGGCGGTTGAGTGTGATCCGGATGGCGCCCGGGTCGAGCGTGGCCGGCAGCGGTCCCACCGGGTCCAGCACGGGCCGGCCGGCCGCGAGGCGGTGGCCCCGGAGCACCTCCGCGCAGAACGCCGCGGTGATCATCAGGCCGAGCTGATCGCCCGGGCAGCGGCCGTCGCCGTGGCTGAACGGGGCGATCCGGATGTCCTGGTCGGCGTCGGGGTTCTTCCACCGGCCCGGTACGAACACGTGCGCGGCCGGTACCCGCTCGGGGTCGCGCTGGAGGAACGCGGCGGGCAGCAGTACGGAGGTCCCTGCCGGGTAGCGCACGCCCCACCACTCGGTCTCGGCGCGGGTGACGCGGATCAGCTCGGGCACCACCGGGTACAGGCGCAGGGATTCCCGCACGCAGGCCCGCAGTCGGGGCAGTTCACCGTCGGTCCCGCCCCGGGCGGCCTCGGCGGCGGCCGCGTCCTGTTCGGCCGGGTGTGCGCCGAGCAGGAGCAGGGTGCGCAGCAGGGTGCCGGGGACGGCGTCCATGGCCAGCAGCCAGTGGTGGGCCTGGCGCAGGGGGTCCAGGCCGCCGGACGGGTCGGCCCGGCGGGTGGCCCGGCCGACGAGGGTGTCGCCGTCGGCGTGGGCGGCGTACTCCTGGATGCGGGTGAGGGCCTTGGCGTACACGGTGCGGGCCGCGCGGGCCCGGCCGCCGCGCAGCTGTCGGAGCCAGCCGGCGAGTTCCTCGTCGAAGGCCGCGTCGCCGCCGAGCACGATACGACGGGCGGCGCGGTGCACGGCGTGCCGGGCGCGGACGAGGTCGAGGGTGCCGGTGGCGGTCAGGTGCGGGGCCTCGTCGGCGACGACCGCCAGGAAGGCGCCGCACGAGGGGTGTACGGGGACGCCCGCGGCCAGCGCCTCTTCGTTGATCCGGCGCCGCTGGGCGCGCAGTTCGCCGCGGGCGCAGCCGATGCCGGCGGGCTCTTCGGCGCCCAGGCCGCGGCACTTCTCCGGCGGGTCCGCCGCGAGGAGGCTCACGGGTTCGGCGTAGAAGCGGTGGAGGTCGAGCGGGTCGAAGAGGACGAGGAACGTGCGGCCGGACCTGGTGCGCACGAGGGCGGGCGCGTTGCCGCGGCGGGCCCGCAGGGCGCTCAGTGCGGCGGCGGAGGCGCGGGGTGTGCCCGTACGGACGAAGCCGCGCAGGCGGGCTCCGAAGGTGGGGGCGGCGGGTGTCCGCCGGTCGGGAGTTTCCGCGCCGAGGGCCCGGACGCGGGCTCTGAGCCCGTCGAGGGCGGCCCCTTGGACCGTACGCATGCGTGTACCTCCGCAGCCGGAACAACGACGGTCGGTGACATCGGCATCACCGTACGTCCCACCCGGGGAGTCCGCGAGCGCCGGTCCGCGCGAACGCCGCCTCGCGGAAGGCGGAGCGCAGGGGCTGCCGCGCGGCGGCGGTCGGGAGGAGGATCGCCCACCGGTGGAGCCGTGGCGAGATCCACAGGGTCGGGCCGTGGTCCGTCGGGGCGGGGTGGGTCCAGACGCCGTGCGGGGCCGGGTGCCAGAGGAGGCCGCGGGCGGGGGTGAGTTCGCCGGTGCGGATGCGGAGGGACTCGGTGGTCCAGGTGCGGCTGATCGCCGCCGTGCCCTGCGGGGTCGGCGCCGGCGAGAGGAGGTGGCGCAGGAAGCGGACGAGGTCGGCGGGCGGTGCGTACAGGGTGCTGTCGGCGAACCGCGTGCCGGCCATGCCGAGCGGGCGCCAGATCCTGGCGGCCGCGAGTTCGCCGAGGGGGCTCCCGGCGAGCCGCTCGGCGAGCCGGGTGAGGGCGGCGGTTCCGCCGGGGTGGGTGAGCAGGTGGTGGGCGGTGGTCCCGGCGGGGGCGTCCGTGTCCCCGTAGACCGCGAGGGGGGTGTGCAGCCGCAGCGCGCCCTCCTCGACGAGGCTCCCGACGACCGGCCAGAGCGCCAGCACCCCGAGAAGCCCGCCGACGTCGGCACCGGCACCGATGTCGTCATCGCCGTCGTCGAGGGGGTGCGACCCCGCGTGAACGCCGTCGGCATCGCCGACCGCCCACACCGCCCCGGGGTCGGCGGTCGCCACGAGAGCCCGGATGCCGTCGGCCTGGTCGCTCAGGAGCGTCATGTTCACCCACGCTAACGAGCCGGGCTCCGCCTTCCGGGCCCGTGGCGGCGATTTCACCGCCCCGCCACCCGAAAGGCGGGGAGGGGCCGAGCGGGGCGGGGCGCCCGTGGGCTCCCCGCCCCCTCTGCCTAGCTCTTGTCGGGGCGGTCTGTCACTCGGAGGGTGTTGAGCAGGGGCTTGCCGAATCCGTTGTGCGTGACGAAGCGGACGTTGAGGATGCCGTCCGTGACCCTCACCGTGTACGTGCGGGTCAGGGCCGTGTACGTGCCCGCCTCCAGGGAGATGTCCAGGGAGGGCAGGACCTGGACGCCCTCGGCGAGGACGTCGAATACGCGCCTGTCGGGCTTGGTGGAGGACAGCTCCGCGAAGCCCAGTTCCACCGTGTAGGTCCCGTTCGGCACGTTGTCGAAGCGGTACTCGTACATGCCCTCGCGGGCGTTGCGGAACAGCCGCTGGTCGTCCGTACCGGCGATGGTGCGGACGGTGGACCGGACGGAGGAGCTGCCCTGGTAGCCGTACGAGCCCGCCGTGTACTTGCGGTCGGGGGACCAGGAGTCGCCCAGGGCGTCCGTGCCCGCGTGGTCGGCGCCCGCGTCGAGTGCGACCTGGTAGCGCGGGACGACGACCTTGACCGGGACGCTGAGGACCGGTGTCCGGCCGCTCGCCGACGTGATCTTCAGGTCGGCGGTCAGGACCGACCCGGGCGTCAGGCCCTTCGTGTCCACCGTGAGGGTGAGCGGGGTCTTCGCGCCCGTCGGGAGGTTCCCGGCGGCCGGTGTGGCCGTCAGCCAGTCCGCGTTCTCGGAGACGGTGAAGGCCGTGCCGAGGCCGGGGTTGGTGAGGTCCAGGGTCCGGGTCCGCCGCTGGTCCGGCGGGATGACCACGTCCAGGGCGGGCGTGGAGGGCGTCACCTTGCCGGTGCGCAGCGACTGCGTCACCGTCGTCACGTCCGCGGCCTTGACGTCGACGGTCGCCTGCGCGGCCTCGTACTGCGGTGCGGACAGGTGGACGGCGCGCGAGCCCGAGGGGCTCTGGACCACGTAGCCGCCGTCGGTCGCGGTGGTCGCCGAGACCGCCGTGTCGCCGGTGCCGACGGTCACCGTGGCGCCCGCGACGCCGCCCCCGTCGTTGGCGTCGAGCACCCGGCCCGTCACCACACCGCTCTTCGTGGTGCGGAAGGCGATGGAGAGGCCGTCCGTGATGACCGCGGTGTTGAAGGAGTACTTGAAGGCGTCGGTCCCGGCCGCGTTCTCCACGCCGACCGTGGCCGTGGAACCGCCCTTGATGCCGGTGCCGCCCGTGCCCTTGTAGCCGTACGAGACGGTTCCGTCCTCGCCGATCGCCGCCGAGAAGGAGAACTTGTCGGCCTGCGCCGACCAGTGGGAGACCTGGCGCCACTCGATCACGTAGCTGCGGTGCGGGGCGGTGCCGGTGACGGAGGTGAAGACACCGGAGCCGCTGCCCGCCGCGCCGACGACCAGGTCGTCCCAGAACGGGTACAGGGCGGCGTTCGGGGTGGCGGCGCTCGGGATGTCCCCGTTGACGTCCGCGGTGTTGTTGCCGCCGAAGCTGACCGTGCCGTTGGTCCCGATCCAGGCCTGCCCGTACGTCTTTCCGTACAGCGGCAGCGGGAAGGGGAGGTCTACGCGCTCGGTGGTGTTGTCGCCGGTGAGCGCGAGCTGCTTGGTCCCGGCGGGGTAGGGGCGGTCGCCCGCGGTGGCGCAGGCGTAGCCGTAGCCGTCGGTGCGCTCCGGCAGGTTCACCGCGACGGTGGCGTCGCCGGTGAGGGTGACTTTCGCCGTGCCTCCGGTGACGCAGCGGGAGGCGTGGGTGGCGTTCACGTCGTAGGTGCCGTGCGGCAGCGTGACCTCGAAGCGGCCCTGCGCGTCGGTGGACGCGGACACGGGGGTGTCCGCGATGGTGACGGAGGCGCCCGCGGCCGGTCCGGCGGCCGAGGAGACCGTGCCGGTGAGCTTGCCGGAGGCGGCCTGGGTGAGGGTGAAGTCGCCGGTGGCGGTGGCGTTCTCGGTCACCGTCGCGGTGGCGTTCTGCGTCCCGTAGCCGAACTTGGAGGCGGTCAGGGCGTAGTCGCCGACCGAGAGGGAGGCGAAGCGGTAGCTGCCGTCGGCCGCGGTGGTGGTCGTACGGTCGATCGGGCCGTCGGCGGTGATCTTGACGCCCCCGACGGGCAGGCCGTCGGAGCGTACGGTGCCGCCGAGCGCGCCGATCGCGCCGCGCGGGGCGGCGTTCACGGCGGCGAGGACGTCGAGCTTCCCCTCGCCGAAGACGTTGTTGTCGGCGGTGGTGCCGCCGCACTGGGCGTTGTCGGTGTCCTGGGCGGTGCCGTCGAGCAGCGCCGCGGTCTGTGCGACGTCGCCTTCGAGGGAGGGAGCGGCGGACCACAGCAGGGCCACGGCGGCCGCGGTGTGCGGGGAGGCCATGGAGGTGCCGGAGAAGGCCTCGTACGCGCCGCCGGGGACCGAGGAGCGGACGTTCACGCCCGGGGCGGCGATGTTCGGCTTGACGATGCCGCCGGGGCCGGCGCCGCGCGAGGAGAACGAGGCGATGGCGTTGTTGATGTCGAAGGCGCCGGAGCTGTAGGAGCTCGCGTAGTCGCCGGGTGAGCCGCTGGTGGCGCAGCCGGGGCCGGCGTTCCCGTTGGAGAAGGCCGGGAAGATGCCGGCGGCCCGCCAGGTGTCGACGATCTCCTGGTACCAGGTGTCGCCGCCCGGGCCGCCCCAGGAGTTGTTGACGACGTGCGGGGCGAGGTCGGGGCGCGGGTTCTGGCTGCTCGCGTCGGTCGGGGCGACGATCCACTGCCCCGAGGCGAGCAGGGAGGCCTCGGAGCAGGAGTTGGACTCGCAGCCCTTGGCGGCGATCCACTTGGCTCCGGGGGCCACGCCGATCTTGTTGGCTCCGCCGTCGTCGCCCACCATCGTGCCCATCGTGTGGGTGCCGTGGTCGTTGTTGTCGCAGGGGGCCGCGGTGGCGCAGACTCCGGCCGGGTCGAACCAGTTGTAGGCGTGGTCGTACGAGCCGTCCGCGCGCTTGCCGCGGTACTGGTTGTTCACCGCCGGGTGCGTGTGGTCGACGCCGCTGTCGATGTTGGCGACGACGATGCCCTCGCCGCGCACGCCCAGCTGGTCCCATACCTGCGGGGCCTTGATCCGGTCGATGTTCCACTCGACGGCGTCGGCCGCGGCGTTCTCCCGCTTGCCCTCGGCCGGCTTGGGAAGCTCGACCTTGTCGTCGGCGTCGATGCGGGCGACCTCGGGGCGCTGGGCGAGGGTCCCGGCGAGCTTCTGGCTGCCGACGACGCGGACGGCGTTGACGATCCAGTACGAGGTGTACTCGGCCTGGGCGCCTTCGAGGGCCTTGAGGACCTCGGCCTGGCTGCGCGCGGCGTGGTCCTTCTTGGCCCGCAGGACCGTTTCCGCCTTGGCGGCGCGTGTCTGCTGCCTGCTCGCGGCGGTGAGGTCGGCGGCGCTGTCGAGGTAGACCCAGAAGACGGCCTTGGCGGACTCGTCGAGCTGGGTACGGAGCTTGGGCTCGATCTTGCGCTCGGCGGCGCTCGGGGCGGGGCCGGGTTCCGGCGCCGCCGCGGCCACGCCCGCGCCGACCGGGAGGAGCAGGAGTGAGGTGAGGGCGGCGAGCGCCGTGCGTAAGGACCGTGCGGGCCTCGTCGGCCCTTCGGGCCTTGAGGCTCGTAAGGACCGCTTGTCGCGTTGGGCCACGTGTTGTCTCCTCGTACGCCGTGTGCGGGTTGTGCGGGAAGGGTGCGCGTGACGTGCGCGGGTCATGGTGAAGTAGAGGTCATGCTCATTACAAGAGGGCCCAATGAGCCGCACCCTGCCCTCCCGGTGGCCCTTCTCGGCCACGCGGGCCAGCCTGAAGTCATGACTGCGCCCGCCGAGCCGTCCCCCGCCGGTGTCCCGCTCGCGTCCGCCCGCGGCCGGTGGATCCTGCTGACCACCGTGCTCGGTTCGAGCATGGCGCTGCTGGACTCGACGGTGGTCAACGTCGCGCTGCCGCGCATCGGGCGGGACCTCGGCGCCGATCTGGCCGTGCTCCAGTGGACGGTCAACGCCTATCTGCTGACCCTGGCCGGGCTGATCCTGGTCGGTGGGGCGCTCGGCGACCGCTTCGGGCGGCGGCGCGTCTTCGTGCTGGGCGTGGTGTGGTTCGCCGTGGGCTCGCTGCTCTGCGGCATCGCGCCGAACGCCGGGGTGCTGGTGGCCGCCCGCGCCCTGCAGGGCATCGGCGGCGCCCTGCTCACACCCGGTTCGCTGGCACTGATCCAGGGCTCGATCCGCGCCGAGGACCGGGCCCGGGCCGTGGGCCTGTGGTCGGGGCTGGGCGGCGTGGGCGCTGCGGTGGGGCCGTTCCTGGGCGGCTGGCTGGTGGACGGGCCCGGCTGGCGCTGGGTGTTCCTGCTGAACGTGCCGCTGGCCGCGGTGTGCGTGCCGGTGGCGCTGCGCCACGTACCCGAATCGCGGGATCCGCAGGCGCACGGGCGGTTCGACGTGGCCGGTGCGGTGCTGGGGGCGGCCTCGCTGGCGCTGGTCACCTACGCGCTGATCGAGGCGCGGTCCGCGGCGGCTCCGGTGGTGGCCGCCGCGGTGGGCGGCGTACTGCTCGGCGCCGCGTTCATCTGGTGGGAGCGGCGGCGGGCGGAACCGATGATGCCGCCGGCCATCTTCCGCTCCCGGCAGTTCACGGCCGTCAATCTGGTCACCCTGTGCGTGTACGCGGCCCTCGGCGGGTTCTTCTTCCTCGTCGTGCTCCAGCTCCAGGTGGTGTCCGGCTACTCCGCGCTGGCCGCCGGGGCGGCGATGCTGCCGACCACCGCGCTGATGCTGCTGCTGTCCGCCCGTTCGGGGGAGCTCGGGGAGCGGATCGGGCCCCGGATCCCGCTCACCGTGGGGCCTGTGGTGTGCGCGGCCGGGGCACTGCTGATGCTGCGGGTGGGGCCGGACGCCTCGTACGCGGGGGACGTGCTGCCCGCGATGGCCGTGATGGGCCTGGGTCTGGTGGCGCTGGTGGCTCCGCTGACGGCGACCGTGCTGGCTTCGGTGGACCCGGGCCGGGCGGGGCTGGCCAGCGGCATCAACAACGCCGCGGCGCGGGCGGCGGGGCTGCTCGCGGTGGCGGCGCTGCCGCTGCTGGCCGGGATGGGACCGGAGTCGTACCGCTCGGCGACCCAGTTCGACGCGGCCTTCGGGCGGGCCATGCTCTGGTGCGCGGGGACGTTCGTGGCGGGCGCCGTCGTGGCCTGGGCGACCGTGCGGTCCCCCGCGCCCGGGGCCTGCCACCCGGAGTGCCAGACGCACTGCGCGGTGGCCGCTCCACCACTCGAACCCCCGAGGGAGGCCGGTGGGCGGCCGATGACAGGAGAGGGCTCATGACCGAGGATTCGGCCACCGCCACCGCGCCGCCGCCTCCCGGCTGATTCGGGTCCGGTCCGGGCTGCTGCCATGTGCTGGAGCGCGACGGCCGATCTGACGGCGGGCACGGTCATCACCGCCGTCGGAGTGGTGTGCCTGGTACGGGTGCGACGCGTCCGCGACCTGCCCCTCGCCGCGCTGCCGCTGCTGCTGGGCGCGCACCAACTGGTGGAGGCCGCCGTCTGGGCATCGGGGGGCGGCCGCTCCCCCGCCGCCACGGCCTGGGCCGTGATCGCCCTGCCCGTGCTGCCCGTCTGGGTGCCGCTCGGAGTGCTGCTCGCCGCCGCGCCGGAAGCCCGGCGCCGGCTGTGGGGACCGGCGGCCGTCGGTCTCGCCACCGCGGCCGTGCTCTCGTACTGCCTGGCGACCGGGCCGGTGACCGCCGAGCTCCGGGGCCACACCCTTGGCTACGGCGTGAATGTTCCGTGGATGCCCCTGCTCCTGGCGGGCTATCTGTTCGCCACCCTGGGCTCCCTACTGCTCGCCGGCGACCGGCGGCTGCGGTTCCTCGGCGCGGTGCTGGCCGCCGGGGCATTGGCCTGCTCAGCGCTGTGGCGACTGGAATTCGCCTCCACGTGGTGCGCCTTCGCGGCGGTCGCCTCCCTGCTGGTGCCGGCCTGGGTCCGGCGTCGGGAACCCGGTCCCCCAGTGCTGTGATCGACCGAAAGTTACCTAGACGTATGTAGTGACTTCACACGAGGGCAGCAGTAGAACTCGTTCCCATTCCGCCGAGAGTGAGGAACGTCACATGAGTGACAGAGCCCTGCCCGGAAAAGATCCCCACGGAATTTCACGTCGTGGATTCATTGCTAGAACGAGTTCCATTCTCGGGGCCGTGACCCTTGCCGGGCACATCGCCCCGGCCCAGGCTCAGGCCGCCCCCGCGCCGGGTCCCGTCGAGAGCGGCGCCCACGTGCAGGCCCTGGTCATCGGCACCGGTTACGGCGGCTCCGTCGCGGCGCTGCGGCTCGCGCAGGCGGGCGTCGACGTGCAGATGATCGAGATGGGGATGGACTGGGTCACCCCGGGGTCGGACGGCAAGATCTTCCCGAAGGTGACCAGCCCGGACTACCGCTCGTTCTGGCTGCGCACGCGGACGAAGGCGCCGCTGAGCAACTTCCTCGGCTTCCCCATCGACAAGGACGTCCCCAAGTACACGGGCATCCTCGACGCCGAGGACTTCGCCGGCATCACGGTCTACCAGGGCCGCGGCGTTGGTGGCGGCTCGCTGGTCAACGGCGGCATGGCGGTGACGCCCAAGCGTGCCAACTTCCAGGCCGTACTGCCGTCGGTGGACGCCGACGAGATGTACGAGACCTACTACCCGCGGGCCAACGCCGGGCTCGGGGTCGGCATGATCGACCCGAACTGGTTCGAGACCGCCGCCTGCTACCAGTTCTCCCGGGTCGGCCGGAAGCACGCCCAGCGTTCCGGCTTCGCGTGGACCTTCGTGCCCGACGTGTACGACTGGGACTACATGAAGCAGGAGGCCGCCGGCACGGCCACCAAGTCGGCGCTGGACGGCGAGATCCTGTACGGCAACAACCACGGCAAGAAGTCCCTCGTCCAGACGTACCTGGCGCAGGCGAGGGCCACGGGCAAGGTCGCCATTTCCTCGCTGCACAAGGTCACCTCGGTCACCCCCACGACCGACGGCGGCTACACGGTCACCATCGACCAGCTCAACACCACCGGCGACACCGTGGCCACCAAGACGGTGACGGCTGACCGGGTCTTCTTCGCCGCGGGCAGCGTCGGCACCAGCAAGCTGCTGGTCAAGCTGAAGGCCACGGGCGCGCTGCCGAACCTCAACACCGAGGTCGGCAAGGGCTGGGGCGACAACGGCAACGTCATGTGCGGCCGCGCCAACCACATGTGGGACCCGACCGGCAAGCTCCAGGCGACCATCCCCTGTTCCGGCATCGACAACTGGGACGCCGGCGGCGCGTTCGCCGAGGTGGCACCGCTCCCGACCGGGATCGAGACGTACGCCTCGTTCTACCTGTCGATCACGAAGAACCCGAACCGCGCCGAGTTCAGCTGGAACGCCGCCACGGGCAAGGCCGACCTCAGTTGGCAGACCGCGTGGAAGCAGCCGTCCATCGACATGGCCAAGACCATCTTCGACAAGATCAACGCGAAGGAGGGCACGATCTACCGGACCGACCTGTTCGGCGGCAACAAGGTCTGGAACGACACCCTCACCTACCACCCGCTCGGCGGCGCGGTGCTGAACAAGGCCACCGACAACTACGGGCGCCTGCACGGCTACACCGGCCTGTACGTGATCGACGGCGCGCTGATCCCCGGAAACACCAGCGTCAACCCGTTCGTCACGATCACGGCGCTCGCCGAGCGCAACATCGAGAAGATCATCGCCACCGACCTGTAAGGGCGCGGGAGCAAGGGGCGAGCGCAAGGGCCGCGGGCCGCCGGAAAAGCGTTTGACGTCCAACGGCGTCCGACGATCGGATGGCGGCCCATGACCACAGGAGCGATGCACCCCGGACAGCATCCCATCGACGAGGACCTCGTACGCCGCCTGATCGCCGGGCAGTTCCCCCAGTGGGCCGAGCCGGCGGTGGAGCGCTCCGCGTCCGGCGGCACGGTCAACGCCATGTACCGGCTGGGCGACGACATGGTCGTACGGCTGCCCCTGGTGCGCGGCGGAGCCGAGGACGTGGCACTGGAGCGGCAGTGGCTGCCGCTCCTCGCGCCCCGGCTGCCCGCGGAGATCCCCGAGGTGCTCGGGGCCGGGGAGCCCGCCGAGGGGTACCCGTGGCCCTGGTCGGTGTACCGGTGGCGGGCCGGGGAGACCCCCGAGGCGGGGTCGCTGAGCCGGCCCGTGCGACTGGCCGAGGAGCTGGCGGACTTCGTGTCGGCGATGCGGGGCATCACCCTGCCGGGGGCGCCGAAGGCCCACCGAGGCGGGCCCCTCGCCGAGCAGGACGCGGATACCCGGGCGGCGATCGAGGAGCTCCGCGGGATCCCGGAGGAGGGCGTCGACTGCGACGCCGTGGCCGCCGTGTGGCAGGACGCGCTGCGGGCGCCGGAATGGGACGGGCCGCCGGTGTGGCTGCACGCCGATCTGACGCCGGGCAACCTGCTGGTGGACGGCGGCAGACTGGCCTCGGTGATCGACTTCGGGTGCACGGGGGTGGGCGATCCCGCCTGTGACCTCTTCCCCGCGTGGAACCTGCTCCCGGCCGACGCGCGGGCGGTCTTCCGCGAGGCGCTCGGCGTGGACGAGGCGACCTGGGTCCGCGGGCGGGGCCGGACGCTCTCGCAGGCCCTGATCGCGCTGCCGTACTACCGCGAGACGAATCCGGCGATGGCGGGCAACGCCCGGCACGTGATCCGGGCGGTCCTCGAAGAGCGTTGAGCCCGTGGCCCCGTACCGCAGCCGCCGCGCCGGCGGCCGCGGCACGACCCGTGTCAGTGGCCGGGCAACACGCACACGCTGTCGAGGCCGAGGACGTGGTTGAGCCGGCCGAAGGCGAGCCAGGAGCCGATGCTCATCGTCAGCTCCACGATCTCCAACTGGCTGTAGTGCGCGGTCATCCGGTCCCAGAACTCGTCGTCGAGCCCGTGGTGGTCGAGGGTGTACCGCTCGGCGTACTCCGCCGCCAGCCGGGTGCGGTCGTCGAAGGACTCGGTGGTGCGCCACTCGGTGACCGCCTCCGAGAACTCCTCCTCGACCTTCTCCCCGTCCCGTTCCGTGCGCCAGTCGAGGCAGAAGACGCATCCGTTGATCTGCGCGACGCGCAGCCGGGCCGCCTCGAACTCGCGCAGTCCCAGGGTCGTGTGGGCGTACACCGACAGCGAGAAGTTCGCGGCGGCCATGCCGATACCGGGCACCATGTCCCCCCACACGTACTCGATGGGGTGCTGCCCTTCGGGGACGTCGATCCTCATGGCTGTTTCCTTCCGAGTTTGCCGATGGCGGGGCGCAGCGGGACGTCGAGGGCGTCGTAGAGTCCGGGTTCCGCCTCGGTGAGCCAGTCGATGGCGCTCACCAGGCGGCCCACGGCGGTGGCGTTGCCGCCGGCCGAGCGGTTGTCGCCCTCGTCGGTGGCCTCGACGGTCACCTCTATGCGGGGGCGGCCCTCGATGACGACCCGGTGGGCGCCGTCGCCGCCGTCGGGCGGGGTCGGCCAGTCCGGTGCGCAGGAGGCGTGGATACGGGTGACGTGCTCGATGACGATGCGGGGTTCGCCCTCGACGATGCCCTGCACCTCGAAACGGATCGCCCCTTGGGTGCCGGCCTCGAAATCGCCCATGGTGCGGGTGGTCACGGTGGTGTCGAGCGCGCGGCGCTCCGCGGTCTCGCGGATCTCGTCGAGTTCGACGCCGAGGGCCCGGGCCATCATCCGGATCTGCCCGCCCCACACCATGGTCGGGATGGAGGGCATGAGCATCATCGGTTCGTGGTCCATGGGTTGGCCCATGCCGACGAGGTGGCGGACGGAGTCCGGCTGGTCGTAGGTGGAGTAGTCGAATATCTCCTGGCAGCGGATGGCGTCGATGGTGGTGCCGAGTCCGCTGAGCAGGAGCGGGAGTACGTCGTTGCCCCAGCCGGGGTCGACGCCGGAGGCGAAGAACGAGCCACCGCCCTCGGCGATCGCGGCCAGGATCGGCTCGCGGAACTCCGGTGGGGCGCTGCGGTGGTCGTAGAGCGGGTAGAGGGCGGGGCTGACGACGACCGCTCCGGACCGGACGGCCCGGGTGATGTCGGCGAGTGCCTCGTCGGGGCGGACGTCGCCGGAGGCGGCGTACACCACGGCCCGGGGGCGGGCGGCCAGTACGGCTTCGATGTCGTCGGTGGCCGCCACCCCCAACGGGTGGTGCAGTCCGCCGAGTTCACCCGCGTCGCGGCCGACCTTGGCCGGATCGTGGACGATGACGGCGGTGAGCTCCAGCGCGGGATGGGCCTCTACGGCACGAATGGCCAAACGGCCGACGTTGCCGGTGCCCCAGACAACCGTGGGAATCATGCGCGGAGGGTAGCCACAGGACCTGCACGTTTCCAGAGTCGTGCGGCGTGCAGTCACGCGCCCCGCGACGTCACTGGTTCTTGGCGCCCAGGACGAAGAGGAGGTAGACGAAGAAGGCGAAGAGGTGGCCGACGAACAGGTAGGCGATCAGCCGGATCACGAGGCCGCGCGGGAACTTCGATTCGAAGCGCCCCCGTATGGTCATCACGTTCTTTCCTTCGGACATGGATGCGGCTCCTGGGCTACGGGCGGTGCGTGGACGTGGTGGATCCGCCGAGGCACAGCCCGGCGAGGCTGCTCTGCAGCAGGGTGTGGACGAACAGCAGGTCGGCCCCGCCAGAGGAGGCCGCGGCGATCCGGTGCGGGGTGAGCGAATCGAAGTGCGCGCTGTCCCCCTGTTCGAGGAGGTACTCGGCCTCCCCCAGGTGCAGCCGCAGCCGCCCGCCGAGCACGTACAGCCATTCCTCGCCGGGATGTACGCGGACCAGTTCGCCCTGGCCGCGGCCATGGGGGCCCCTCCCGGCGGTAGCCGGCGGAGGTACGTGCACGCGCAGCGCCTGCATCCCGCGCCCGGAGCCGCCGGCCTGCCAGTACGTCCATCCATCGGCCTCCCGGGCGCCCGGATCGCCGGCCCGTACGATGGGATCGGCGATGGCGGGGGTCTCGCCGAGCAGCTCGGAGACCGTCGTGCCGTAGGTGCGGGCGAGCCCGAGGAGCAGCGGCAGCGAGGGCCGGCGGCGGCCGGTCTCCAGGCGGGACAGGTGGGCGGGCGAGAGCCGGGCCCGGGCGGCGGCGGCCTCCAGGGTGAGGCCGGCGCGTCGACGCAGCTCGCGCAGTTGCGGGGCGACGGCGGGCAGCTCGTCGGGCGCGTGTTCGCCCGGGTGCTCGTGCTCGGGCGCCTCTTCGGGGGTCGGACCGGGAGCGGGACCGGGGGCAGAACCGGGTGTCATGCCCCGATTGAGCCAGAGTCTTGCCCGCCTGGCAATCTAGCTTGCCTCTGAGGCAAAACCGCCGTGTCCGAGCACCGTCTCCACCGTGTCGGCCTGCTCCGCGCTCTTGTCCGGGCGGTGCCGGAGCACCCGCGCGAAGCGCAGGGCCACCCCGGCCGGATAGCGCGGGGAGCGCTGCAGGCCGTCGTACGCGATCTCCACGACCAGCTCGGGCCGCACCCGCACGGTGAAGCCGTCGTCCGAGGTCGCGAGGGCGCGCAGCGTCTCGGTCTGCCAGCGCAGCATCGCGTCGGTGAGCCCCTTGAAGGTCTTGCCGAGCATGGCGTACGTGCCGTCGGCGGCCCGCGCTCCCAGATGCAGGTTCGACAGCATCCCGGTGCGCCGGCCGTGGCCCCATTCGGCGGCGAGGACCACCAGGTCCAGGGTGTGCACGGGTTTCACCTTCAGCCAGTGTTTCCCGCGCCGGCCGGCCGCGTAGGAGGAGTCGAGGGCCTTGACCATGACGCCCTCGTGGCCGCGGCGCAGGGTCTCGGCCCGGAACTCCTCGGCCTCGGCGGCCTGCGCCGCCGGGTCCTCCACGACGAGCCGACGGACCCGTGCGTGCTCGGGCACGAGGGCGGCGAGGGCTTCGTACCGCTCGCGGACCGGGAGGTCGAGCAGCACCTGCTCGCCGCCGGCCAGGATGTCGAAGAAGTAGGGGACGACCGGGAGCGTCCGCCGGGCGGCCGCGACGTCCACGCGGGAGCCGACCCGGCTCGCGATGTCCTGGAACGGGACCGGCCGGCCGTCCGCCGCCAGGCCGATGACCTCGCCGTCGAGGATGAACCGCTCCCCCGGCAGCGCGCGGGCCAGTTCCGCCACCTCGGGCAGCCGGTCGGTGATCTCGTCGAGGGAGCGCGTGTACACCCGTACGTCATCGCCCTCGCGGTGCACCTGCACCCGGATCCCGTCGAGCTTCTCTTCCACGGCGCACGGTCCGAGCGCGTCCAGCGCCTCGGCCAGCGACGTGGCGGTGTTCGCCAGCATGGGCTGTACGGGCTGCCCGACGCGCAGGGTGAACTCGCCGAGCGCCTCCGCGCCCCTGGCCAGCACGCCCTCCGCGACCCGGGGCAGCGAGCCGTCCAGCATCACCGCCCGGCGCAGATCGGCGGCCGGTACGCCGGCGGCGGAGGCCACGCCCTCCAGCGCCACCGCGTCGAGCGCGCCCTGGCGCACCTCCCCGGAGAGCAGGCTGCGCAGGAACGCCTGCTCGGCTTCGGTGGCCGCGCCGAACAGCGCGTCGAGGATCCGGCGCCGCCGCGTCTGCGACCCGGCGCCCTTGGCGGCGGCGAGTTCGGTGACCGCGGCGTCGACGGCGAGCACGGTGAGGGTGGGCTCCGGCGCGGGAGGGGTCTGCTGTGCGAGGGCGCGCCAGCCGATGCCCGGTCGGCCCTGCGGGAGGCGCCCGGCGAGGTAGGAGATCACCAGCCCTGCCTCCTCCGGCGGCGCGGCGGCGAAGAGCTCCGCGAGCAGGGCGGTCTTCCGGGAGCGGGCGGAGGTGTCGGCAACCTCCCGGGACACGCGCGCGAGCTCGGCCAGCAGCATGCGGCCATCCTCCCGCCGACGGGCGCGCGGCGCAGGTCGGCGGCGGCCCCTGTACCGCGGGCGCGGTACTCGAGGGTGGTTGGTGTACTCCTCGGGAAGTGCGGGACATCCCCCTCTGGGCGCTCGGGTACGGGGCATCCGGGCGTCTAGGGTTCCCGTATGAAGCTCCGATTGCCCCGGCGCCGCCGAGATCGCCTGCTCGCGGGCGCCGCCGCCCTCGTCGTCGTCGCGGGAGGCGGCACGTGGTCGGCCGCGGGCGGCGGCGACGAGCCGACCGTGCACCGCCAGGACCAGGTGTTGAAGGTGCCCGATGCGGCTGCGCCCGATGCGGCTGTGCCCGGCCCGCAGACGCCCGATGTCGGGATCGACGTCTCGTACTTCACCACCGACGGCGGGGAGAAACGTCCCGCCGTACTCCTCGGGCACGGGTTCGGGGGCAGCAAGGACGATGTCCGCGAGCAGGCCGAGCGGTTGGCCCGCGACGGGTACGCCGTCCTGACCTGGTCGGCGCGCGGTTTCGGCCGCTCCGGCGGCCGGATCGGGCTGAACGATCCCGAGTACGAGGTCAAGGACGTCTCGCGGCTCGTCGACTGGCTGGCCGCCCGCCCGGAGGTGCGCCTGGACGCGGCGGGCGATCCACGCGTCGGCGTCTCCGGTGCCTCCTACGGCGGGGCCGTCTCGCTGCTCGCCGCCGGGTACGACCGGCGGGTGGACGCGATCGCTCCGCAGATCACCTACTGGAACCTCGCCGACTCCCTCTTCCCCCAGGGCGTCTTCAAGAAGCTGTGGTCCGGCATCTTCTTCACCACCGGCTCCTCGGGCGGCGTGCAGCAGCAGGCGGGACCGCAGCGGGACGCTCCCGCGGCCCCCGGCTGCGGCCGGTTCCAGCCCGAGCTGTGCGCGATGTACGAGCGGGTCGCGGTGTCCGGGAAGCCGGACCCGGAGGCCCGAGCCCTGCTGGAGCAGCGCAGTCCGTCGGCCGTGGGCGCACGGATCAACGTGCCGGCGTTGATCGTGCAGGGCCAGGACGACTCCCTCTTCCCGCTGGACCAGGCCGATGCCATGGCCAAGGCCATCGCGGCGAACGGCGCGCCCGTCTCCGTCGACTGGGCGGCCGGCGGCCACGACGGGGGCATGCGCGAGGCGGACCGGGTCGAGGCGCGGGTCGCGTCCTGGTTCGACCGCTACCTCAAGGGGGACGAGGCGGCGGACACCGGCCCGGTGTTCCGGGTCTCGCGCTCCGGCGGCATCGACTCCACCGACGGTGAGGTGCAGCTGCGCGGCGCGAGCGGCGAGCGGTACCCCGGACTGACCTCCGGCCCTCGGGAGTTCGCCCTCACCGGGCGCGAGCAGAGCTTCGCCAATCCCGCGGGCGGGGCTCCTCCCGCGCTCTCCTCGCTGCCCGGCATCGGTGGGCAGCTCGCCGCCTTCGGAGCCGGACTCTCGCTGGACTTCCCCGGGCAGAACGCCCGGTTCGAATCCGAGCCGCTGACGCGGGACGTCCGGATCACCGGGACGCCGACCGTAACCCTGAACGTGAGGTCGACAGCCGCGGACGGATCGGCCGTACTGTTCGGCAAGGTGTACGACGTCGGGCCCGACGGGCGACAGCAGGTGCTGCCGAGTCAGCTGGTCGCCCCGGTACGGGTGGAGAACGCGCAGCAGGGCGCGAACGTCGAGCTGCGGCTGCCCGCGATCGACCACGCCGTGGAGGCCGGACACCGGCTGCGGCTGGTGGTCGCCGCGACCGACCTCGGCTACGCCACCCCGGCCGCGCCGGCCACGTACACGGTCTCGGCGCAGAGCGCCCTGGCCGTCCCCGAAGCACCCGCGGTACGGACCGCGTCGGCCGGGCTGCCCGCCTGGGCGTGGGGGCTGCCGCTGGGCGCCGCCGCGCTGGCCGCCGCGCTGCTGGGGATCCGGCGGACCGGTCGACGGCCCGCGGCGGCGCAGCCGGAGGCCGCACTGGCCGACGTACCACTGGAGATCACGGGACTGACGAAGCGGTACGCGAAGGCACAGGACCGGTACGCGGTGCGGGACCTGTCCTTCCGGGTGGAGAAGGGGCAGGTGCTGGGGCTGCTCGGACCCAACGGGGCCGGGAAGACCACCACCTTGCGGATGCTGATGGGGCTGATCTCGCCGGACGCCGGGGAGATCCGGGTGTTCGGCCACGCGGTACGGGCCGGGGCGCCGGTGCTCTCCCGGGTCGGGGCCTTCGTGGAGGGCGCGGGATTCCTGCCGCACCTGACCGGGCGCGCCAACCTGGAGCTGTACTGGCAGGCCACCGGCCGGCCCGCCGAGGACTCCCACATGGCGGAGGCCCTGGAGATCGCCGGGCTCGGCGACGCGCTGGAGCGGGCCGTGCGCACGTACTCGCAGGGCATGCGCCAGCGCCTGGCGATCGCGCAGGCCATGCTCGGGCTGCCGGACCTGCTGATCCTCGACGAGCCGACGAACGGTCTGGACCCGCCGCAGATCAGGGAGATGCGGGACGTGATGATCCGCTACGCGGCCGGCGGGCGGACGGTGATCGTCTCCAGTCACCTGCTGTCGGAGGTGGAGCAGTCCTGCACGCACCTGGTGGTCATGGACCGCGGCCGGCGGGTGGCGGCGGGCGAAGTCTCCGAGATCACCGGCGGCGGGGACACCCTGCTGGTCACGCTGGCGGACCCGGTGGACGAGGCGGGGCTCGAGAAGGTGGCGGCGCTGGAAGGAGTGGGCTCGGTGGCGGCCACCGATGACGGGCTGCTCGTACGGCTGGAAGGCGCGACGGCCGCGGGGCTGATCGCCGAACTGGTACGGCTGGAGGTGCCGGTGACCGGAGTGGGACCGCACCGACGACTGGAGGACGCGTTCCTCACCCTGATCGGAGGCCCGGCATGAGCGCGGTACGAAGCGTGGCGCACGAGGTGGCCCCGGGCTACCGGGCGAGCCGCACGCTGCCGCTGCGCGTGGAGGCGCTGCGGCAGTGGCGCCGGCGGCGGACGCTGGTGATGGGCGGGGTGCTGGCCGCGCTGCCGTTCATCCTGATGATCGCGTTCGCCGTGGGCGGCGGCCCGGGCAGCCGGGGCGGCGGGGACGGCCGGATCACCCTGATCGACACGGCCACGGCCTCGGCGGCGAACTTCGCCGCGACCTGCCTGTTCGTGTCGGCCGGCTTCCTGTTGGTGGTGCCGGTGGCGCTGTTCTGCGGGGACACGGTGGCCTCGGAGGCGAGCTGGTCCTCGCTGCGCTACCTGCTGGCCTCGCCGGTGCCCCGGCCGCGGCTGCTGTGGAGCAAGCTGGTGGTGGCGCTCGGCTTCAGCCTGGCGGCGATGGTGCTGCTGCCGGTGGTGGCTCTCGCCGTGGGAACGGCCGCGTACGGCTGGGGGCCGCTGAAGCTCCCCGCGGGCGGGGCGCTGGCGGCCGGGGACACGGTGCCTCGGCTGGCCATCGCGGTGGCCTTCGTGTTCGTGTCGCAGCTGGTGACGGCGGGGCTGGCGTTCTGGCTGTCCACGCGGACGGACGCGCCGCTGGGCGCGGTGGGCGGGGCGGTCGGACTGACGATCGTCGGCAACGTCCTGGACGCCGTGACCGCGCTGGGGTCGTGGCGCGAGTTCCTGCCGGCGCACTGGCAGTTCGCGTGGGCGGACGCCTTGCAGCCGCAGCTGGAGTGGGGCGGGATGATCAAGGGCGCGGCGGTGTCGGTGTCGTACGCGCTGGTGCTGTTCGCCCTGGCGTTCCGGGGGTTCTCCCGCAAGGACATCGTGTCGTGAGCGTCGCGAGCGTCCTGAACGGGAGAACCCCGGGGTCACAGCACTAGCCGAGTACGCGTACGGGTGAGCCGTCGAGGAACGCGATGATGTCCTCGACGGCTTCGCCGTAGTACGTGGCGTAGTTGGCCCGGGTCACATAGCCCAGGTGTGGGGTGGCGAGCAGTCGCGGCGCCGTCCGCAGGGGGTGGTCCGCCGGCAGCGGCTCGATGTCGAAGACGTCGATGCCCGCGCCCGCGATCCGGCCCGCGTGCAGGGCTTCGAGGAGCGCGTCCTGGTCGACGATGGCCGCCCGGGAGGTGTTGACCAGGTAGCCGGTCGAACGCATCAGGGCCAGCTCGGGGGCGCCGATCAAGCCGCGGGTGCGCTCGCCGAGCGCGAGGTGGACGGAGACGAAGTCGCTGGTGGCCAGGAGCTCCTCCTTGGAGGGCGCGAGGGCGACCCCCACCTCGTCGGCCCGTTCCTTGGTGAGGTTGCTGCTCCAGGCCACGACGTCCATGCCGAAGGCGAGTCCGACCTGGGCGACCTTGCTGCCGATCTTGCCGAGGCCGAGCAGTCCGAGGCGCTGCCCGTGGAGGTCGGCGCCGACCGTCTGCTGCCAGGGGCCGCCGGCCCGGAGGGCGGCGGACTCCTGGACCAGGCCGCGGGCCAGGCCGAGCAGCAGGGCCCAGGTCAGTTCAACGGGCGGCGTGGAGGAGCTGGCGGTGCCGCAGACGGTCACTCCACACCGTTCGGCGGCCGCGTGGTCGATGACCGTGTTGCGCATGCCGGAGGCGATGAGCAGGCGCAGGCGGGGCAGCCGGTCGAGCAGCGAGCCGGGGAAGGGCACGCGTTCGCGCAGGGTGACGACGATGTCGAAGCCGGCGAGCCGGGCGACCAGTTCGTCCTCGTCGGCCGTGTGGTCGGGGAAGCTCACCACCTCGACGCGGCCGGCGAGCGGCGACCAGTCGGCGGCGGTGGCGGCGACCCCCTGGAAGTCGTCGAGGAGCGCGCAGCGCAGGAGCGGGCCGCCGGTCACGCGGCGGCCGGGGCGATGGCGTCGATCTCGGCGAGCAGCTCGGCGTCCAGCGGGCGGTCGGCGACGGCCGCGTTGGCGCGCACCTGCTCGGCGGAGGTGGCTCCGGCGATGACGGAGGCGCAGCCGGGCTGGGCACAGAGCCAACCGATGGCGAGTTCGAGGACGCTGCGGCCGTGCTTCTCGGCGAGGGCGGCGAGCGCTTCGACCACGTCCAGGCGCTGCTCGGTGACGTAGGCGTCGCGGCCTTCGAGGCGGGAGCCGGCCGGGACGGGTGCGCCCCGGCGGATCTTGCCGGTGAGCAGGCCGTTGGCGAGCGGGAAGTACGGGAGCACGCCGACGCCGTAGTGCAGGGCCGCCGGGACCAGTTCGCGTTCGGCCGACCGCTCCAGCAGCGACCACTGGTTCTGCGCCGACACGAAGGGCGCCGCGCCCGTCTCGCGGGCGACGTGGGCGGCTTCGGCGAGCTGCCAGGCACTGAGGTTGGAGTGGCCGATGTAGCGGACCTTGCCCTCGGTGACGAGCTCGGTGAGCGCGGCCAGGGTCTCTGCGATCGGGGTGGCCGGGTCGGGGCTGTGCAGCTGGTAGAGGTCGATGTGGTCCGTGTCGAGGCGACGCAGGGACTCCTCGACGGCCCGCCGGATGTAGGCGCGGCCGCCGCGGGATCCGGCGGCGGGCCCGTACTTCATGTCCATCCCGGCGAAGCCGAACTTGGTGGCGAGGACGACCTGGTCGCGGCGGCCCTTGAGGGCCTGGCCGAGGTGACTCTCGGAGCCGCCGAGGCCGCCGTAGATGTCGGCGGTGTCGAGGAGGGTGATGCCCGCGTCGAGGGCGGCGTCGACCACGGCGCGGGTGGCTCGGGCGTCGAGGCGGCCGCCGAAGTTGTTGCAGCCGAGGCCGACGGCGGAGACCTGAAGGCCTGAACTGCCCAGGGGGAGATGGCGCATGTGATTCGTTCCTCCACGTTCGTCGGCTGCGAGATCGACCAAGTGATCAGTCTAGGCGGGTCGCTCCGGCTGACGGGGCGGCCGCGGTGATGGACGGCGGCGTGAACCCCGCCCGACCGAAGGCCTCCGCCAGGGCGCGGCTCACCGTCTCCTCGGCGTCCGCGTCGATCAGGGCCAGGGCGGAGCCGCCGAAGCCGCCGCCCGTCATCCGCGATCCGTACGCCCCGGCCGCTTCGGCGGTGGCCACCGCGAGGTCGAGTTCCGGGCAGGAGACCTCGTAGTCGTCGCGCAGCGAGCGGTGCCCCTCGCTGAGCAGCGGGCCGGTCTCGCGCAGCCGCCCGGCGCGCAGCAACTCCTCGATCCGTACGACCCGTTCGTTCTCGGTGACGACGTGCCGGACCCGCTTGCGCCGAACCGGGTCGCCGAGCCGGGCCAGCGCCCGCTCCAGGTCCCCGTACGGGAGGTCGCGGAGGGCCGGTACGCCGAGTTCCGCTGCCGCCTCGTGGCAGGAGGCGCGGCGCCGGGCGTAGGCCCCGTCGGCGAGGGCGTGTTTGACGCGGGTGTCGATGACGAGCAGGCGCAGGCCCGCCGCCGCACAGTCGAAGGGGATGTGCCGCTGTTCGAGGCTGCGGGTGTCCAGGTGGAGGGCGTGCCCTTCGGTCGAGCAGGCCGAGGCCATCTGGTCCATGACCCCGCAGGGGACGCCGACGTACGCGTTCTCCGCGCGCCGGGCGAGCGCGGCCAGTTCGGGGCGGGTGAGCGGGAGCCCGTACAGGTCGGTGAGGGCCAGCCCGGTGGCCACTTCCAGGGCGGCGGAGGAGGACAGGCCGGCGCCGTTCGGCACTTCGGACCGTACGTGCAGATCGACTCCCCCGACCGGAAGGCCGGCGTCCAGCAGGGCCCAGACGACCCCGGCGGGGTAGGCGGCCCAGCTGTCGGAGCCTCGCGGAGGGCGTGCGGGGTCGAGGTCGGAGAGGTCGAGGGTGACCACTCCGGAGGGGGCGTCGGCGGAGTGGAACCTGAGGGTCCCGTCCGTACGCGGGGCGGCCGCCACCTCGGTGCGCTGCGGGATCGCGAAGGGCAGGGCGAACCCGTCGTTGTAGTCGGTGTGTTCGCCGATCAGGTTGACCCGGCCGGGGGCCGCCCAGACCCCCTCGGGCGGGTGTCCGTACAGCTCGATGAACTCCTGCGCCGCCCTGCTCACGCGCTCGCCACCGCCCTCAGCCGGGCGGCCGCGTCCTCGGGCCGGACGTCGTTCATGTAGGCCTCCATGCCGGATTCGGTCCCCGCGAGGTACTTCAGCTTGTCCGCGGAGCGCCGGACCGTGAACATCTCCAAATGGAGTGCGAAGTCCTCGCGGCCGTCTCCGGTCGGGGCCTGGTGCCAGGCGGAGATGTACGGCGTCGGGTCGGGCCGGTCGAAGAGCCGGTCGAAGCGGCGCAGCAGTTCCAGGTACACCCGGGGGAACTCGGCGCGGGCCGCGTCGCCCAGGGCGGGCAGGTCGGGGACCCGGTGGTGCGGATAGAGGTGGACCTCGTACGGCCAGCGCGCGGCGTAGGGCACGAAGGCGGTCCAGTGCTCCGCTTCGAGGACGACGCGGCTGCCGGCGGCGGGTTCGGCGCGCTCGGCGGCCAGGACCTCGTCGAACAGGTTGCCGCCGGTGCGCGCGCGGTGGGCGTCGACGGTGGCGAGCATCCGCGTGGTGCGGGCCGTGGTGAAGGGGAAGGCGTAGATCTGGCCGTGCGGGTGGGCGAGGGTGACACCGATCTCGGTGCCGCGGTTCTCGAAGCAGTAGACCTGTCGGACGCCTTCGCGGGCGGAGAGTTCGGCGGTGCGGTCGGTCCAGGCGGCCAGCACCAGCGCGGCGCGCTCCTCGTCGAGTTCGGCGAAGGAGGTGCGGTGGTCCGGGGTGAAGCAGATGACCTCGCAGCGGCCGGTGTCGCCGGCGAGGGAGGGGAAGCGGTTCTCGAAGACCGCCACCTCGTAGTCGGGGGCCGGGATCTCGCTCGCGCGTCCGCCCGTGGAGGGGCAGAGCGGGCACTCGTCGGCGGGCGGGTGGTAGGTGCGGCCCTGTCGGTGGGAGGCGATGACGACGTGGTCTCCGAGCAGCGGATCGCGCCGCACCTCGGAGCTGCTCGCGACGGCCGTAGCGTCGAGCGGACGGGTGTCGGGGAAGGCCCGGGCCGCTCCCTCACCGGTGTCGTAGTAGAAGATCTCGCGACCGTCGGCGAGGCGGGCACTCGTGCGCTTCACGTGACGAGCTTCTCTCACTGGAGGGGTGACGACCGGGGTGACGACCGGGGTGCGGCCGGGGTCGAACCCGAATATATGAACGCGCCGACCTCCCAGTCAATGACCAGTTGATCGGAAACGATCGTATCGATCGCATCGATTCCCTATGATGGTGTCTACCGACTCGCGGCAGCGGACCGTCACCACGTCAGGGGGACACGTGAGACCACATGTAGATCAACGTCAAGCGCGGGTGCGCGAACTCGTGCGGGCGCGGGGCAGCGTGCGGGTGGCGGAGCTGGCCCAGGAGCTCGGCATCTCCCCCGTCACGCTGCGGCGGGACATCGAGGCGATGGCGGCCCGGGGAGAGATCCACCGGATGCACGGGGTGATCAGCCGGGTGGAGGCTGGGCGCACGCCGACCGCGGTGTCCGCCACGGCTTCGACTTCCGCCCTGACCTCCGCGGCCGCCGGGAGCAGCGCCGAGGGCCTGGTGGTCGGAATGGTGGTCCCGACGACCGAGTACTACTACGCCGACGTCGTACGCGGGGCCCGCGAGGCCGTCGAGGCACGGGGCGCGCGACTGACCGTGGGGCTGACGCGGTACCTGGCCGGCGAGGACCGGACGCAGGCGGACCGGCTGCTGTCCACCGGCGCGGACGGTCTCCTGCTGACCCCGAACTGGGAAGCCGGGTCGCCCGGGCCCGGGGAGGGGGCCTGGACGGCGGAACTGCCGGTCCCCACGGTGCTGGTGGAGCGATGGGCGCCACCGGGACACCCTGCGGCGGGCCTGGACCGAGTGGCGTCCGACCACGCGCACGGCGCGGCCCGGGCCGTACAGCACCTGGTGGAGCTGGGCCACCGGCGGATCGCCCTCGCCAGCCGGTCGACCCCAACCTCGGCCCGGCTGCGGGCGGGGTACGAGGCCGCCGTGGCCGCGCTGGGGCTGGAGCCGGCTCCGGAATGGCCGGTGGCCGGAGCGGGCCCGCTCTCGGAGGCGGACCTGTTCGCCCGGACACTGGACTACCTGTGCGACGCGGTGGCGAAGGGTGGGGTGACCGCCGCCCTGATCCACAGCGACACCGACGCGATCATGCTGATCCCGCGGCTCCAGGCCCGGGGCGTACGGGTGCCGGAGGACCTGGCCGTGATCACGTACGACGACGAGGTGGCCGGGATGGCCGACGTGCCGCTCTCGGCGGTGGCCCCGGCCAAGCGCGAGGTGGGGGCGCGGGCGGCGGCGCTCCTGCTGGACCGACTGGCTGCCGGCGCCCAGGACGACTCCCCCCGCCAACACCTGGAGCTGCTCCCCCTCCTGACCATCCGGATCTAGTGCTGTGACCGGAAAGGTTCACCGGGTCACAGCACTAGATCGTCTCCTCCGGCTCATGGCAGGCCGCCACCAGCCATTCCAGGTACGCCCGGCCCCGCGCGAGCTGTCCCGGCAGCTCGGCGGCATCGGGGTACCAGCGCTTCTCGTACTCCCAGCAGAGCCAGCCGTCGGGCGGCGCAGCCGCCACCGCCTCGGCGAGCGGAAGCACCCCGGCGCCCAGCCCCAGCGGGGTGAGCTCCTGCGCCGATGCCACGTCCTTCACCTGGACGTAGCCCAGGTGCGCGCCGAGCGCCCGTCGCGACTCGGCGGGGGATTCGCCGCCCAGCCAGGTGTGAAGTACGTCCCACAGCGCTCCGACTCCGGGACGCGCGACCGCGTCGAGGACGCGGGCCGCCGCGGCGGCGGTGCGGTGGGAGTCGTGCGTCTCCAACAGGATGCGCACGCCGTGCCGCTCGGCGAACGGCGCTGCGGCCCGCAGCCGGCGGACGGCATGGGCGTCGGCGGTCGCTTCGGACTGGTCACCGCCGCCGGGGAAGAGGCGGACGTACGGGGCTTCCAGGTCGGCGGCGAGCCGGACCAGGTCCCGTAGTTCGGCGAGGACCGGCTCGTCCTCGCCGGGGGCGGCCACCCGGGCGTAGCCCGCGATCCCCAGCACGCTGACTCCGGCGGCGGCCAAGGTCCTTACTCCTGCGGTGCGTTCGGCGGCGGGGGCGCCGGGGTGCAGGGGTTCCTCGGGATGGGCGCGCAGTTCGAGGCCGTCGAACCCTTGGGACGCCGCGAGGGCGGCGCTGTGGTCGAGGGGGGTGCCGGGCAGGCCGAGCGTGGAGAGGGCGTACTTCACCGGCGGCCCCCTTCGGCCGGGGGTGGTGCGGTGGAGGCCCGCACCATCAGCTCGGTGGGCAGGGTGGTGATCCCGCCCGGCGGCAGCGGGCGGCGGCCCGTGACCAGTTGGGCGGCGAGTACGCCGGCCTCGCGCAGGGGCACGCGCACGGTGGTGAGGGCGGGGGCGGTGTCGGCGCAGATCGGGAGGTCGTCGAAGCCGGCGACGGAGACGTCCTCGGGGATCCGTATGCCCGCCTCGCGCAGGGCCGCGGCGACTCCGGTGGCCACGGTGTCGTTGGCCGCGGCCACGGCGGTGAAGCGCGCCCCGCGGCGCAGGAGTTCGCGGGTGGCGTCATAACCCGCCGCGCGCTCGAAGCCGGCGTGCACGGTGAGCTCGGCGCAGGCCTGGGCCAGGCCCGGGTCGTGCCGCAGCAGGGCGGCGTCGTGTCCGGCGAGCCGCTCGCGGGTGGTGCTCAGCCCGGGCGGTCCGGCGACGTAGGCGATCCGGCGGTGACCGAGCGACAGCAGGTGCTCGGCGAGGCGGAAGGCGCCGCCGCGGTCGTCGAACATCACGGTGGCGACGGGCAGCCCGGCGGGCACGGGCAGCGGTGGCCGCCCGCAGAGGACGACGGGGGCTCCGTTGGTCGCCACGCGCGCGATGCGGGCGGCCAGTGCCGCGGTGTGCTCGTGGTCCTCTACGGCGCCGCCGGTGAGGACGAGGCCGCCGGCCCGCTGTCCTTCCAGCAGGGCGAGGTAGGCCAGCTCGGCCTCGGGGACTCCCTCGGTGTTGCAGACGAAGGCGAGCCGGCGGGCGCCTCCCGTGCCGACGGGCGCCAAGGCGCTCTGCAGGGAGCCGGCCAGGATTCCGAAGAAGCTGTCGGCGACGTCGTGGACAAGGATTCCGACGAGGTCGGAGGTGGCGGCCGCGAGCGCGCGGGCGGGGCCGTTCACCACGTAGCCGAGCTCTTCGACCGCCCGCTCCACGCGGGTCCGGGTGGTACCGGCCACCGGATAGCCGCCGTTCAATACGCGCGAGACCGTGGCGGGCGACACACCCGCGTGCGCCGCGACCTCGGCGAGAGTCACCGCCATACCGCACCCCTCCTCTGTTGAACCCGGGTCATCGTCTCATCCGGTCCTCGGGCATCCATGGTCTCAGATCGAGAAAGCGCTTTCCATCACTCGTTCGAGTCTTGCGCGGCGAAGAATCCCGGCCCTAGCCTGGCAGGAATGAAAGCGCTTTCTGTCATCGGGAGGGACATCGTGGAGCGTAGGACGATCAAGATCGCCATGAACGGCGTCACCGGGCGCATGGGGTACCGGCAGCATCTGGTCCGGTCACTCCTCGCCCTGCGCGAGCAGGGCGGCCTGGACCTGGGCGACGGCACGGTGCTGTGGCCGGAACCGGTGCTCGTGGGGCGCCGGGAACCCGCCCTGCGCGCGATCGCCGAGCAGCACGGGCTGGAGCACGTCGGCACGGACCTCGCGGCCGTGCTGGCCGACCCCGAGGTGGAGATCTACTTCGACGCGCAGGTCACCGGCGCCCGCGAGGCGGCGGTACGACAGGCCATAGCGGCCGGCAAGCACCTCTACTGCGAGAAGCCGACCGCTCTGGGCTTCGCGTCCTCGCTGGAGCTGGCCCGGCTGGCCTCGGCCGCGGGGATCAAGCACGGTGTGGTCCAGGACAAGCTGTTCCTGCCGGGCCTGCTCAAGCTGAGGCGGCTGATCGACGGCGGCTTCTTCGGCGAGATCCTGTCCGTGCGGGGGGAGTTCGGGTACTGGGTCTTCGAGGGGGACTGGCAGCCCGCCCAGCGGCCTTCGTGGAACTACCGCTCGCAGGACGGCGGAGGCATCGTCGCCGACATGTTCCCGCACTGGGAGTACCTGCTCCACGAGCTGTTCGGCCGGGTGGAGACGGTGCAGGCACTGCACCGCACCCACATCGGCCGCCGTTGGGACGAGGAGGGCAAGCCGTACGAGGCGACGGCGGACGACGCGGCGTACGGGATCTTCGAGCTGGAGGGCGGGGTGGTCGCACAGATCAACTCCTCCTGGGCGGTTCGGGTCAACCGCGACGAACTGGTGGAGTTCCAGGTGGACGGCACGCACGGGTCGGCCGTCGCCGGGTTGCGCGGGTGCCGTGTCCAGCATCGCGCGGCGACCCCCAAGCCGGTGTGGAACCCGGATCTGCCGCAGTCGGAGCCCTTCCGTTCCCAGTGGCAGGAGGTCCCGGACAACGCCCCCGCAGACAACGGCTTCAAGGCCCAGTGGGAGCTCTTCCTACGGCACGTGGTGCTCGACGAGCCCTGGCGGTGGGACCTGCTGGCCGGCGCGCGCGGGGTGCAGCTCGCCGACCTCGGACTGCGCTCCTCGGCCGAGGGCCGGCGGCTTCCGGTGCCGGAGGTGACCCTGTGAGCATCCGGCTCCCCTCGGCGGACGGCGGGTACCGCCTGCACCGCCCGAACACCGACCCCTTCGCACCGCTCGCGTGCGGCCCCGCCCACAGCCGCATGTTCTACTCGGCCGCGCACGTGGTCGCCGATCCACTGGCCGCGTCGGCCGAGGCCGCCCCCGCGGTCGACTGGGAGGCCACCCTGGCCTTCCGCCACCGCCTCTGGTCCCAGGGGCTCGGGGTCGCCGAGGCGATGGACACCGCACAGCGCGGGATGGGCCTGGACTGGCCGACCGCGGCGGAGTTGATCCGCCGCTCGGCGGCCGAGGCCCGGGAGGTCGGCGGCCGGATCGTCTGCGGCGCGGGCACCGACCAGCTGTCCGCCGGTGGCCCGTACTCGCTTGCCGCGATCACCGCCGCGTACGAGGAGCAGCTCGCGCACACCGAGGCGTCCGGGGCGGGGGCCGTTCTGATGGCCTCGCGGGCGCTGGCCGCCGCGGCCCGCGGCCCGGATGACTATGTGCAGGTGTACGGCGGCCTGCTCCGGCAGTGCGCGCGGCCTGTCGTAGTGCACTGGCTGGGGCCGATGTTCGACCCCGCGCTGACCGGCTATTGGGGACACTCCGACCTCGACGAGGCCACGGAGGTGTTCCTGAAGGTCATCGCCGAGTGCCCGGAGAAGGTGGACGGCGTCAAGGTCTCGCTGCTGGACGCGGAGCGGGAGGTGGACATCCGGCGGCGGCTGCCGGCGGGGGTGCGCTGCTACACGGGCGACGACTATCACTACCCGGAACTGATCGCCGGGGACGGGGAGCTGGTCGGCGACGCGCTGCTGGGGATCTTCGATCCGATCGCCCCGATCGCGGCGCGGGCCGCGCTCGCGCTCGACCGGGACGACGTCAGCGGCTTTCGGGAACTGCTGGATCCGACGGTCCCCCTGTCGAGACACCTCTTCGCCCCGCCGACCCGGTTCTACAAGACGGGAGTGGTCCTGCTCGCCTGGCTGGCCGGGTACCAGGAGCACTTCACGATGGTGGGCGGGTTGCAGTCGGCCCGGTCACTCCCGCACCTGGCGACCGCGTACGAACTGGCCGACGGACTGGGGCTGTTCCCCGACCCGGGGCTGGCGGAAGACCGGATGCGCCGGCTGCTCTCCGTACACGGGGTGGAATCGTGATCCCCTCCCCCGCCCGGCTGAGCATCAATCAGGAGACGATCCGCCAGTGGTCGCTGCCCGAACTGGTCGCCGGGTGCACGGCGGCCGGAGTGGGCGCGGTCGGGCTGTGGCGCGATCCCGTCCGCGAGCACGGTGTGCGGAAGACCGCGAAGCTGGTCTCCGGGGCGGGTCTGCGCGTCAGCTCGCTGTGCCGGGGCGGCTTCTTCACCGCCGCGGACCCGAGCGGCCGGGCCGCCGCGCTCGACGACAACCGCCGGGCCGTGGAGGAGGCTGCCGAGCTGGGCGCCGACACGCTCGTCCTGGTTTCGGGCGGGCTTCCCGGCGGCGACCGGGACCTGGTCGGCGCGCGCGGCCGGATCGCCGACATCCTCGGTGAACTGGCGCCGTGGGCGACCCGGCACGGGATACGGCTGGGCATCGAGCCACTGCACCCGATGTACGCCTCGGACCGCTGCGTGGTGTCCACCCTCGGCCAGGCCCTCGATCTCGCCGAGCTGTTCCCGGCCGAGGAGGTCGGGGTGGTGGTCGACTCCTACCACCTGTGGTGGGACGAGCGGCTCCCCGCGGACCTGTTCCGGGCCGGGGAGGGCGGTCGCATCGTGTCGGTCCAGGTGGCGGACTGGGTGACTCCACTGCCGGAGGGCGTATTGCTGGGGCGCGGGCAGCTGGGCGACGGATCCATCGATCTCCGGTCCTTCCGGGAACTGACGGACGTGGCCGGCTACCGGGGCCCGGTGGAGGTGGAGATCTTCAACCCGGGGCTGTGGGCCCGGGACGGCTCTGAGGTGTTGCGGGAGGTGATCGAGCGTTACCGCGAGCACGTGGAATGAGCCGTCGGCTTCGACGTCAGTGGTATCCGCTTCAATACGGCCATGGACGAACAAGCAGAACTGCTCTCGGCTGTCTTCGGCGTCGCGCGGCCGGGCCCGGGCGAGCTGAAGTGCGGCGAGTCGGGGCACGCCGCGGGGCACGTCTGCCTGGCTCCCCCGGAGGAGTACGACCTCCCCACGCTCCAGCGGGCGCTGAGCGGGGGGCTCGGGCAGCCGCGCAATCTCGCCGCGGGCGGCTTCGTCGATCCGACGGTGTCCCCGAGGACGGGGTTGCCGCTCCTGGACCCGTTCGGCGACCGGATCGTCGAGATGCGCGCGTGGGCGTACGGGGGCCGGTGGATCGGCTGTGGCGCCGCCCGCTTCGAGGAGGACGTACGGCTCGTGCTGCTTGTCGCCGAACGGGAGGATCCGGCGGCGGAGTTGCCCGAGGGGGCTTCCTGGGTGGACGCGGTGGTCGCCGTCACCGGGTGGGACGCTACCCGGACCCGTACGTTCGATTGGGCGGACGTGGAGGCGCGGCTCGGGACGGCGCTGCCCGGTGATTACAAGCGGCTCGTCGAGCTCTTCGGGTTCGGCGCCTTCGACGGCTTCCTCACGATGCGCATGCCCGACGCGCGTTTCCCGAGAGAGGACATCGTCCGGTCTGCCGAGCGGTCCGCGGCGGGCCGCGGCCTGTGGGAGCCGTACGAGGCGTACCCGACCCCCGGCGGGCTGCTGGAGTGGGCGAGCTCCGAACAGGCCGACCAGTGCTTCTGGCTCACCGACGGCCCGGACCCCGACAAGTGGCCCGTGCTCGTGACGCAGGACGTGCCCGACTCGTGGGTGCGATTCGACGGCACCACGGCCGAGTTCGTCCACCGGATGCTCACCGACCGGCGGCATCCGCTCTCCACCGCCCGCTACTTCGACACCCACTTGTTCCAGAGTTATGAGCCCCAAGACACCGAGGACAACGAGGACACCGAGGACCAGGCCGTCTGAAGGGTGGGCCTAGCCCACGAACTCCTCGTCGCCGTAACGTACTTCGGCACGGTTCCAGTCCACGCCGAGCGATTCCGTGAGCTTGCGGGCGAGCGGGAGGTCGGCGATCGGGGCGATGAGGATCAGGCGGCCGTCGAGGGCGACCGAGCCGCCGCCCAGGCGGTCGCGGGCCTCGGGGTCGGCGAGCAGGGCGTCGCGCAGACGGGTGGGGCTGACACCGGGCGCCTGGATCTCCACCGCGTCGACGTCCGAGGACGTGCGCGGCAGGCAGCGGAAGGTCAGTACCGACTCCTGGTGGTATTCCTTGCGGATGACGTCGGCGATGTGGTGCAGGCCGGCCGGGCTCACCCGGTCGACGTCGAACTCCCGCGACCGCTCGTACGTGGCCTGCTGCTCCTGGCCGGACCAGAACACGCCGTCCAGCAGCGTCGAGTCACCGGGCCGGGCGCCGTGGGCACGGATGATGCTCCGGACCTCGCGGTCGAAGCCCGACAGGCGCGTCCTGAGCCGGGGGTCGTCCGGATCCGTGATGACCGCCGTGTTGTTCGTGGCGAAGATCTCCGCCGTCGGGCACCCGGAGGCCCCGGGGGCCGGAGCGGCCTGAGCGGTTCCGGCGCCGGCCGAACCCAGTGTCAGGACCCCGATCGCGACGAGCGCCCGCAACCGCTTCATTCCCTCAACTCCCCGCGCTGGACCATCAATGCCGTGCCCTGAGCAGCGGCGGGGCCCATCCTAGGAGCGGGAAACGGGCCCCGTGTCGGGATCAATCCGGATGGCCGACAACGTACGGCGTATCCGGGCCGTCTCGTCCGGATCTCGCCTGACCCGCGTCGGGCAAGATCCGGACGGGACGGCCTGGGTGGGTCGGTCGAAGCGGGGGCCCAAGCGTGACATAGCGTGCCCTCCATGGATCAAGAGCACATAGCCGGGGCGGCCGGAGACGGCCGGGGCGCGGGCAGGCGGCGGTTCCTCGCGATCGCGACGGGGGCAGCCACGGTGGCGGGGCTCGGGGCCGTGTCCGGCTGCGCGGGCGGGGACGCCGACGCCGAGATGCAGGGCGGGGACCGACCCGGCGGGTCCGCCGCTCCGAGCGGGGACGCGTCGGCGAGCCGGCCGCAGGGATTCGACGTCAAGGCGGAGAACGCCCGTCCGGGCAACGCCGACTGGCCGGTGAGCAAGGCCGGCCCGGCGCGCGCCATCGAGGGCTTCGCGGACAAGGTCAGCGTGCTGCCCGGCGAGTCGTTCGGGCTGTACGTGTCGACCACCGCGCCCCGGTTCACCGTCTCCGCCTACCGGATGGGCTGGTACGGCGGGGCCCGGGCGCGGCTGGTGTGGCGTTCCGAGGCGCTGCCGGGGGCGCGGCAGCCCGAGCACACCGTGGATGCCGGGACCCGTATGGTCCGCACGCGGTGGGCTCGTACCACCACGGTCGAGACCAAGGACTGGCCTGAGGGCTGCTACCTGCTCCGGCTCGACGCGCAGGGCGGCGAGGGCCAACGCTTCGTGCCGGTGACCGTCCGGTCGGCCGCGACTGCCGGTCGTACGGTGGTGGTCAACGCGGTGGCCACCTGGCAGGCGTACAACCGCTGGGGCGGCTACGGCAGCTACGACGGCCCCAGCGGCGGCTACGCCTCGCGCTCCCTGTCCGTGACCTTCGACCGGCCGTACGAGTACGACGACGGCGCCGGCCTGTTCCTGGTGTACGAAGCCCCGCTGATCGCGCTCGCCGAGCGGCTCGGCATCCCCCTCGCCTACGCGACCACCACCGACGCGGCCCGGGAGAAGCGGCTGCTGGAGGGTGCGGCGGCGGTGCTCTCGCTCGGGCACGACGAGTACTGGTCGCCGGAGCAGCGGGCGCACCTCACGGCCGCGCGCGACGCGGGCACCAACCTGGCGATCCTGGGCGCGAACTGCTGCTTCCGGCGGATCCGGCTGGAGGCCTCCGAGCTCGGGCCGGACCGGACGGTGGTCTGCTACAAGTCCTCCTACGACCAGGACCCGGCGTTCAAGCGGGGTCATCCGGCGACGGTCGACTTCCGGTCCGCACCCGGCGCGGACCCGGAGAGCTCGCTCCTCGGCGTGATCTACGACGGCTATCCGGTGGACGCCCCGTACGTGGTGACGAACCCCGGCCACTGGCTGTTCGAGGGCACCGGCGTGAAGGCCGGGGACCGCTTCGAGCACCTGGTCGGGGTGGAGTACGACAAGGTGAACACCGGCTTCCCGACGCCCCGACCGATCGAGATCCTGGCGCACTCCCCCGTGGTGTGCGACGGGCGGCCGAGCCATCAGGACACGGCGTACTACACGACGGCCGGCGGGGCGGGGGTCTTCGCGACCGGGACGATGAGGTGGGTGGAGGCCCTGGACGCGACGGGCGACGGCCGTGACGGAAGGAACCACGGCCTGGACGCGCGCTCCGGAGCGCTGACGACCCGGGTGACGGAGAACCTGCTGCGGGTCTTCGCGGCGGGCCCGGCCGGCCGGACGCATCCGGCGCAGGACAACGTGAAGGCGGTGTACGGGGATTCGTGAGGTCCGGGGGGTGTTGGCCGGATCACGGTGGACTTCACCCGAATGGCATGCCTAGGATCGTGATCACGGCATCGCGTGTCGGTCACCGGCTGGGTGAGGCATGGAGGTGCCCGTGACGTGCCTTTCGGAGGCATTCACTCATGTCAGTCGAACTGAACCACACGATCATCCACTCCCGTGACAACCGGGAGTCCGCCGAATTCCTGGCGCACATCCTCGGCCTCGAGGTCGGAACCGAGTGGGGGCCCTTCATCCCCGTCGAAACCGCCAACGGCGTCACCCTGGACTTCGCGACCATCCCGGCCGGGTCCATCACCGTGCAGCACTACGCGTTCCTCCTCTCCGAGGAGGAGTTCGACGTGGCGTTCGAGAAGATCCGGGCGGCGGGGCTCACCTACTTCGCCGACCCGCACGGCAAGCACCCCGGCGAGATCAACCACAACGACGGGGGCCGCGGGGTCTACTTCACGGACCCGAGCGGGCACGGGATGGAGATCATCACGCGCCCGTACGGATATCAGGAGGACTCGGCCGAGCAGGGCTGAGCGGCCCTGAGCTGTAGGTGGACGATGTGGGCGCGCCCGTGTCGGGGTCGACCTCGACACGGGCGCGGACCCCGTACACCTCGGCCGGCGGCCCGCAGGCCGCGATGCGGCCGCCCGACAGCACGTACAGCCGGTCGCAGTAGGCGGCGGCGAGGTTGAGGTCGACGCGAGCAGCGCGGCGGCCGGCGCGCAGAGGACGGCGGCCGTGCGGAGCCTCACGCGGCGTCGGGGTGGAGCTGACGCCTCAGGGACTCGACGGCGTCGGCGACGCGCACACCGAGCACCGCCGAGGACAACGGCAGCACGACGAACCGCCGGTTCTTGACCGCGGGAACCTCGGCGAGCGCCGGATCGTTCAACAGGCGCTGCTTCTTGGTTTCAACGCTGGTGCCGCCGTAGTCGTAGATGAGGACGACCTCGGGTTTGCGCTCGACGACCTTCTCCCACGACACGTCACCGAAGGTGTCCTTGAGGTCAAGTCCGGCATCAACCGCAGGGAGATGGCCGGTCACAGTGGCGGGACCGCACCGGAATCGCACCGGTTTCCTGTCACGCGCCGCCTGGGGTATCGGGGCCGGTCCGCCAGAGGTGTCGCGCGGCTCCTCGAACGCCGAAGGCCCACGTCGGCAGCTGACTGCGGACGTGGGCCTCGTACGGTTTCCGTTGCAAGGGCGGCAGGATTCGAACCTGCGACATCTGGTTTTGGAGACCAGCGCTCTGACCAGCTGAGCTACGCCCCTTCGGTGAAACCAACGATGCCAGGACCCGCTCCGGAGCTCCAACGGATTAGCGGGATGCCCACCGCCTGTGGGGCCTACGCGGGTGCGGGTGGCGGGGGCCGGTGCCGGGGAGGATCGTGGGCAGGGTGATCCGCGGATCGGAGGGTTCCGTCATGCCCCGGGGCCGTGGCCGAGTGCCCGAACGGCTCAGGGCGGCGCCGGCCGCACTGGTGCTGGCCCTCCCCCTGCTGCTCGGCGCGGGGCCCGGCGGTTCCGGGGAGACGATCCCGCTCACCGGCCGGGAGCCGGGCGAGCGGCTCGACGTCACGCTGACACGCCTGGTCGACCCCGCGGACGCCACGGCCGCTGCGGCCGCCACGGTCGACAACCGGCTGGTCGCCGTCCGGTTCCGCCTGGAGAACACCGGCTCCGTCGTCTACAAGGACTCCCCGGCGTCCTGCGCCCACCTGCTGGACGCCGACGGCCGGCGGTTCGCGGGGCTCAACACCGATACGACCGCCGGAGCGGCCTTCCCCGAGACCGTCACGCTCGACCCCGGCGGCACGACGGAGGGCTTCGTCACCTTCCACCTCCCGGACGACGCCGCCCTGGCAGCCGTGCAGTTCGCACTGAACGGCGGCCTCGCCGACGACGTCGGCCAGTGGAGCCTCTCGTAGCGTTCCGACCACTCCCGGTGTTCGCGAGTTTCCACCACCCCCTTGACCCACCTGGTCCAGACCAATAGTTTCCGGCATGCACAGCGCACGCGCACACGCCTCACTCCCCGCATCCGCAAAGGAAGCCCATGCGCCGCAGCATGCTCGGCAGGCTGGCCGTCGCCGCCTGCTCCCTCTCCCTGCTGACCGCCTTCGCGCCCGCCGCCGCGCAGGCGGACGGCGGCCACGACCGCCCGTACAAGAAGGTCGGCTACTTCACCCAGTGGGGCGTCTACGGGCGGGACTTCCAGGTCCAGGACCTGGAGGCGAACGGCTCCGCCGGCAAGCTCACCCACGTCAACTACGCCTTCGGCAACGTCAGTCCGCAGGGCAAGTGCTTCACCGGGAACGTGCCCGGCGAGGCGGACGCCTGGGCCGACTACGCGCGCCCGCTCGATGCCGAGAACTCCGTCGACGGGGTCGCCGACACCTGGGACCAGCCACTCGCGGGCAACTTCAACCAGCTGCGCGAGCTCAAGGCCAAGCACCCCGGGCTCAAGGTGCTGATCTCGCTGGGCGGTTGGAGCTGGTCCACGCACTTCTCGGACGCCGCCCTCACTCCGGCCTCCCGCAAGGCCTTCGTCGAGTCCTGCATCGACCTGTACATCAAGGGCAACCTCCCGCAGGACGGCACCCGCGGTGGCGCCGGGGCGGCCGCGGGCGTGTTCGACGGGATCGACCTCGACTGGGAGTGGCCCGGCTCGGCCGGTGACGCCGACACGAAGTTCCGCCCGGAGGACAAGGAGAACTTCGCCGAGCTCGTCAAGGAGTTCCGCACCCAGCTCGACGCGTACGCGCGCGGCCAGAAGCGGAAGACGGCGTACGAGCTGACGGCCTTCGTCCCGACCGCCCCCGCCAAGATCGACGCGGGTTTCGACGTCCGTCGCATCATGCGCCACCTGGACTTCGTGACGCTCCAGGGCTACGACTTCCACGTCTCGGGCGAGCCGGTCACCGCCCAGCAGTCCGCGCTCCACGCCCGGGGCGACTTCAGCGTCGACGGCACCGTGGACGCCTGGCGCCGGCGCGGGGCGCCCGCACACAAGCTGGTGGTGGGCATGCCGTTCTACGGGCAGGGCTGGACGGGTGTGAGCGGCGGCGGGGACGGCATGGGGCAGCCCGCGACCGGCCCGGCACCGGCCACCTGGTCCGCCGGGTACGAGGACTACAAGGCGTTGAAGAAGCTCGCCGATTCGGGGACCTACCAGGTCCACCGGGACCGGCGCGGCGGCCACGCCTGGCTGTTCGACGGAACCACCCTGTGGACGTACGACGACCCGCAGGTGCTGCGCGCCAAGACCGGCTACATCCGCGAACACGGCCTGGGCGGCGCGATGTTCTGGTCGCTGGACGCGGACACCGCCGACGGCGAGCTGATGACGGCCGTCGACCGGGGCCTGCACGGCCGCTGACCGGCCGGTCGGCCGGCCACAAGACCGGCGCCGCCGGGCCGTGGAAAATCACCCGGCCCGGCGGTGCCACTCCACGTACCCTCCCCCGCATGAGGAACTCGACTGTACGGGCGGTCAATCGCCTTTCGAAGCGCTGGGCGGCCGAGGCCCCGGCCGACGGGCCGGGCACGGTGTTCACCGCGGCCGGTGTCTGGCCGCTGCTCGCCCTGCTGGCGGACGGCGCGGGCGGTCCGGCCCGCGCGGAACTGGCGCAGGCCCTGGGCATACCCGCCGACGCCGCTGCCGAGGCCGCGCGGGAGCTGCTGGGCGCGCTGGCCGACGTACGGGGCCTTCAGGCGGCGACCGGGTTGTGGTCCAAGGCCGATCTCCCGCTGGAGGAGCGCTGGTCGGCGAAGCTCCCGGCGGGGGCCCTGGGAACGCTGACCGGTGACACGCAGACCGACGGCAAGATCGTGGACGCCTGGGCTTCGGACCGCACCGGCGGCCTGATCGAGCGCATGCCGGTGGCCGTCGACGAGGAAACCCGGTTCGTCCTCGCCTCCGCGCTGGCGCTGCGGTTGAAGTGGATCCGCCCGTTCCGCGAGTGGTGCGGCGACATCGATGAGGGCCCCTGGGCCGGTCGACGACTGCGCCTACTGGGTCGCAGCACCTCCCTCCTGGACCGGGTCCGAGTGGCGCACGGCCCGACCGGTCCGGTCACCCTGCTGGAGGTGGTCGGAAACACCGGGGTGGACGTCCACCTGGTGCTGGGGGAGCCCGATTCACCGCCCGGCGAGACCCTCGGCACCGGGATCGATGCCGTCACCAGGTCCCTCGCGTCCACGGGCGCGCGCTCCCTCCACGAGGGGAACCCCGGACCGGGGCTGTCCATCGGTACCGCGGCGGCCGTGCACCCCACCCCCTGGCTGAACATCAGAACCGTCGCGTTCGAAGTCCGAGCGGAGCACGACCTCCTGAGCCAGGCCCGACTGTTCGGGCTGGAGACCGCCACCGACAGGGACCACGGGCACTTCCCCGGCATCAGTTCCGAAGAGCTGGCCGTCGATTCGGCCCGCCAGTCGGCCCTGGCCCGTTTCGACGCGAAGGGGTTCGAGGCCGCGGCCGTCACCGCCGTCGCGGCTGCGGCCGGCTGCGCCGCACCGCGACTGAGGTACCGGGTCCGCCACGCCGAGGTCCGCTTCGACCGCCCCTTCGGCTTCCTGGCCGTCCACCGGACCTCCCGGCTGGTGCTGGCCGCCGGATGGGTCAACGAGCCCGGTATGGTCACGCAATGACAGAAACGATCACTGCGGCCGCGGCCGGTACCTGGACGCTCGGCGACCTGACCGTCAACCGGATCGGCTTCGGCGCGATGCGGCTCACGCACCTCGCCGACGGCTCCCCCAGCGACCGCGAGCGGGTGACCGGCGTGCTGCGCCGGGCCGTCGAGCTCGGCGTGAACCACATCGACACCGCCGCGTTCTACTTCTCACCGCTGCGCTCCGCCAACGAGCTGATCAACCGCGCGCTCGCCCCGTACGCCGACGAGCTCGTCATCACCACCAAGGTCGGGCCGGGCCGCGACGCGGGAGGCAACTGGTGGTGGGCCACACCCGAGCAGTTGCGCGGGCAGGTCGAGGAGAACCTGCGCCAGCTCGGCCGGGACCACCTCGACGTGGTCAACCTCCGGATCCCGCGCCGGGAGACGACCGGGTCGGTCGCCGAGCACTTCGGGGCGCTCGCCGCGCTCCGCGAGGCGGGCCTGATCCGGCACCTGGGCATCTCGAACGCCCGCGCCGACCACCTCGCCGAGGCGCGGGCCATCGCGCCGGTGGTGTGCGTGCAGAACCCGTACGGGATCGGCTCGCCCGCCGAGGACCACGCCTTCGCGGACGCGTGCGGGGAACAGGGCATTGCCTTCGTGCCGTTCTTCGCCATAGCCGGCGCGGGCAAGGAGGCCGGAGTGGTGGCGGACGACGGCGAGCGGGTGCGGGCGGTCGCGGAGGCGCACGGGGTGTCGGCGGCGCAGCTGCGCCTGGCGTGGACGTTGAGCCGCGGTCCGCACGTCCTTTCGATCACGGGTACCGGAAACCCGGACCACCTGGTCGAGAACATCGCCGCGGGCGCGCTGCGCCTCACGCCGGAGGAAGTCGCTCTCCTGAGCGCCGCCTGAGCACCGCCCGAGCGGCCAGGGCCGCCGTCTCCCGGAAGGCCGGCACGTGCCCGGTGTCCCCGCGCCCGGAGACCGAGAGGGAGGCGGCGGCCGGGCCGTACGCCACGGCGTCCGCGAGGGTGTCGCCGAGGGCGAGCCGGGCGGTGGCGGTCCCGGTGAAGCACTCCCCGGCCCCGGTCGCGTCGACCGGAGCCGGGTGACCGGCACGGGGTGGTGGCCGACGCCGCCCGTGCCGTCGTCCAGCAGCAGCCGGTCGGCTCCCACGGTGACCGCGACCGCGCGGGCGCGCGGTAGTGGGCGGCCGCGGTGCGCGGTAGCGGGCGGCCGCGGTGCGCGGCTCGTCGGTGTCGACGAGGGCCAGTGCGTCGGCCGGGCGGGACGTCTTGAGCAGCCCGCGGCCACCCGGTCGGCGGAGTGAGCGTGCCGACCGTCACCTTCCTGGTCTCCCGCGAGGAAATCGAGACGTACGCGGCCGCCCTGCTCGCCGCGACGGAGGCCCTGGCTCCGCTGCTGTGACGGGGAGGAGGGATGATGGCCGCCGGACGCGGACGCCGGGAAAACCTGATTCCGGATAACTGTTATCGAGGCCCCTCTCGACGGTCTCCCAGGTATTGGGCAACATCGACCGCCGGTACGGACAGGGACATCACATGAGTACTCAGCAGACGGCAGCGCTGGTGGCAGCGGCTCGCGCGGGCGATCCCCGGGCGCAGGACGAGCTCGTCGCCTCCCATCTGCCGCTGGTCTACAACATCGTCGGGCGCGCCCTGAACGGGTCCTGCGACGTGGACGACGTGGTGCAGGACACCATGCTGCGTGCGCTCGACGGGCTGGGCGGCCTGCGCTCCGACGAGAGTTTCCGGTCCTGGCTGGTGGCGATCGCGATGAACCGGGTCCGGGCGCACTGGCAGGCCCGGCAGAGCGGCTTCGGCGACAGCGCCGCCCTGGACGCGGCCGACGACCTGGCCGACCCGGGGGCCGACTTCGTCGACCTGACCGTCGCACGCCTGAACCTGTCGGGGCAGCGTCGCGAGACGGCGCGGGCCACGCGCTGGCTGGAGCCCGACGACCGGGCGCTGCTGTCGCTGTGGTGGCTGGAGTGCGCCGGGGAGCTGACCCGGGCCGAGGTGGCCGCCGCCCTGGAGCTGCCCGGGCAGCACGCGGCCGTACGGGTGCAGCGGATGAAGGCACAGCTGGAATCGGCCCGAGTGGTGGAACGGGCGCTGGACGCACAGCCGCGGTGTGAGGAGTTGCGGGCCGTGGTGGCGTCCTGGGACGGGGAGCCGTCCGCGCTGTGGCGCAAGCGAATAGCCCGCCACGCGCGTGAGTGCATACGATGCTCCGGCCTGTGGAGCGGCCTGGTTCCGGCGGAGGGACTGCTGGCCGGACTGGCACTCGTCCCCCTTTCGGCGGCGCTGCTCGCCTGGACCCGTACGGCCGGGGCGGCCGGCTTCGCCCCCACGGCCGCCGCCTTCGCCGACGACCCGGACCAGCTCGCCCAGGTCGGCACCACGGCCGGCGGGGCGGACGGTGGCCGTGGCGCCTTGCGCCGGCGTCGGCAGCAGCGCCGCCGCGTGGTCGGCGCCGCGGTGATCGCCGCCTGTGTGGCGGGCGGCGGACTGGTGTACCTGGGCACGCTCCCCGGATCCGGCGGCCCGAAGGACGGGGACGAGCCCGCCGCCCCGGCGGTCGCGCTCGCGGCGACCGAGTCCGCGCCCCCGCTCCCCTCCGCGTCGGCCTCGCCCTCGCCTTCGCCCTCTCCTTCGCCGTCGGCCTCGGCTTCGGCCGGTCCGAGCCCCAAGCCGACCCCCGCGAAGACCTCCGCCTCCCCCACCCAGCGGACCTCCGCTCCCGCGCCGGCGCCGGCGCCGCAGGGGCTGGCCGGGCAGGTCGTGGCCCTGGTCAACTCCGAGCGGGCGGCGGCCGGCTGCGGCCCCCTCAAGGAGGACTCGCAGCTGCGGGCGGCCGCTCAGGGGCACTCGGACGACATGGCGGCGCGGAACTTCTTCGACCACACCAACCCCGACGGCGCGGACCCGGGTCAGCGGACGACCGCCGCCGGGTACCGCTGGTCGACGTACGGGGAGAACATCGCGCGGGGCCAGGCGACCGCGAAGTCGGTCATGGACTCCTGGATGAACAGCCCGGGCCACCGCGCGAACATCCTCAACTGCGCCTTCAAGGACATCGGTGTCGGTATCCACCAGGGCTCGGGCGGCCCTTGGTGGACGCAGAACTTCGGCGCCCGGTAGCCGCGGGGCGCGGCCCCCGTTCAGGGCTGGAGGCCGCGCAGCTTCTCCGGATTGATCGCGAGGCGCAGCGCGGTGATCCGGCCGTCCACGGCGTCGAAGGTGAGGGCGCCGGAGTTCACGCCGCCGTACACCAGCAGCAGGCCGGGCTCGCCGTTGATCTCGGCGGGGTGCATCTCGACGCCCTGGACCTCGGGTTTGGCCAGCACGCCGAGGAGCCAGCGGGCGACGTGGTCCGGCCCGTGCAGGGGGCGGCGGGCTGCCGTGACGACGCCCCCGCCGTCCGACCAGGAGACGACGTCGGGGGCGAGGAGTTCGAGCACCTCGCCGAGGTCGCCGCCGGCGCAGGCCGCGCGGAACTTCTCGGCGATCTCGCGCTGTTCGGCGGCCTCGGTGGTGAAGCGGGGGCGGCGGGCCTGTACGTGTTCACGGGCCCGGTGCGCGGACTGACGGACGGCCGCCTCGGACTTCCCGACGACCTCGGCGATCTCCGCGTGGGAGTAGCCGAACACCTCGCGGAGCACGAACACGGCGCGCTCGGTCGGCGTCAGGGTCTCCAGGACGACCAGGACCGCCATCGAGACGGTGTCGGCCAATTCGGCCTCCTCGGCGATGTCGGGCGAGGTGAGGAGGGGCTCGGGGAGCCAGGGCCCGACGTACGCCTCACGCACGACCTGGGCGGACTTGAGCCGGTTCAGGCTGAGGTTGGTGACGGTACGCACCAGGTAGGCCTTGGGGTTCTCGACGGACGTCCGCTCGGTGCGGTGCCAGGCGAGCCACGCGTCCTGCACGATGTCCTCGGCGTCGGCGACGCTGCCCAGCATCCGGTAGGCGGTCCCGAACAGCAGTCGCCGGTACTCCTCGAAATGGTCGGTCATGATCGTTACGGTGGCACCACCCCGCCGACCGATCAAGATCCGTCTCGGTTTCCCGCGAGGGCGCTCAGGGCGTCGGCGCATCCCGGGTGGCTCGGCGTCCACCCGAGACCGGCCCGCGCCTTGGCGTTGGACACCCGCATGTTCGTGGTGACGACCCGGTGGACGTAGGGGAAGGGGCGCATCAGCCAGGTGGGCACGGACAGTGGCTTCGGGGTGCCGAACGCCTCGGCGGCCGCCTTGACGTGCGCGCCGAAGCCCATCGGGGTGTCGTCGACGATGTTGTACGCCTGCCCCGCGCGGCCGCCTTCGACGGCGAGGGCCACGGCGCGGCCGGCGTCCGCGAGGTCGACCCAGGGCAGCACCCTGCCGTGGTCGGCGATCGCCGGGATCTGCCGCTTGCGCAGCATCTGCGCGAGCGCCTCGGTGCCGCCCGCGCCGTAGAAGAGCCCGAAGCGCAACGAGATCCCCTCGATGTCGCGGTCGCCGAGGATCAGTTGTTCCTTGACCCGCATGCCTTCGAGGTGGCGTTCCACGGCCGGGTCGCCGGTCGGGCCGTACAGATCGGTGTCCTCGGTGATCACGTGGTCACCGAAGTCCCGGTAGCCGTACCCGAAGACCATCGACTCGGCGATGACGCGGCGGGCGCCGACGGCGCGAGCGGCGTCCATCAGGTGCCCGGTCCCGGTCAGCCGCAGGTCGTCGGTGGCGAACATGTCCTTGTGTCTCATCGGTGCCGTGCGCAGGGCGGTGGCGGCGTGCACGACGGTGTCGACCTTGAGGCCGTCGACCGCGCGCAGCAACCCGTCGCGGTCCATCAGGTCGGCCCGGACATCGGCGCCGGCGCCGCGGCCGAGGCCGATCACGGTGTATCCGGTGCGGGTGAGCGCCTCGGTGATGTGGCGTCCCAGGACTCCGCTCGCCCCGGCCAGCAGTACGTTCTTGGTCTCGTTCATGCCCATGGGACAAGTCAGCCCCGCGGGACGTGACACTCGCCCGTGTGACCCGCGTCACGAATCTCCCCGCACTTGCGTCAAAATCAGGGCAGGATAGGAGCTGGAGACGAATCAGCAGATCACAGGGGTGGGTGACGTAGTGGCGAGGAAGGAACTTCGCCCGCATCAGCGTGAGGCCGTTGACGCCGTGGTGCGGGCGCTGGAGCTGCCCGCCGGGGGCCGGGTCCCCGAAGCGGGGCTGCGCACCCAGGTGATCATGGCGACGGGTTCGGGGAAGTCCCTGGTCGCGGTCCGCTCGGCCGAGGAGCTGCGGGCCGGACGGGTGCTCGTGCTGGTGCCGTCCCTGGACCTGCTGGTGCAGACGACCGCGGCCTGGCGGGACGGCGGCCGGACCGGGCGGTCCCTCGCCGTGTGCTCGCTGCGCGGCGAGGACGCGGGGGTGCCCACGACGACCGATCCGGCCGAGCTGGCGCGCTGGGGCGGCCCCTCGGTGGACCGGCTGACCGTCTTCGCCACGTACGCCTCGCTGGGTCTGGGCATCGTCGAGCGGGCGCATCTCGCCGGGCTGCCCGGCTGGGACCTGGTCGTGGTCGACGAGGCGCACCGTACCTCCGGGCGGATCGGGAAACCCTGGGCGGTGGTCCACGACAACACGCGCATCCCCGCCGTCCGGCGGCTCTACCTCACGGCCACGCCGCGGGTCTGGCAGGACGGCGAGGAGAGCGAGGAGCGGGGCGGCGGGAGCGCCGCCAAGGGGCGCGGTGAGCTGGTCGCGTCCATGGAGGACGATCCGCGGGGGCCCTTCGGTGCCCGGTGCCACACGCTCTCGCTGTCCGAGGCCATCGACCGCGGGATCTGCGCCCCCTACCGGGTCGTGTGCGTGGACGTGACCGATCCGGGGTTCCAGGCGGCCGTCCTCATGGGCCGCGACGGGCGTTCCGACGAGGTGCGCGGCGCCCGGCTGGCCGCCCTCCAGACGGCGCTCGTCAAAGCCGCGGTGCACCAGGGGTTCCGGCGGACGCTGGTCTTCCACCACCTGACGAAGGAGGCCGAGGCCTTCGCGGCCGGTCTGCCCGCCGTGGCCAAACGGCTGAGGCTGACGAGCCGCAGCCCGCGGCCGGTGTATCCCCGCAGGGTCTGGGCGGACTGGCTGTGCGGGCAGCACTCGGCGGCGCACCGGCGGCGGGTGCTGGGTGCCTTCGCCGACGACCGGGTCGCGGAGAAGGCGTTCCTGGGCAGCGTCCGGGTACTGGGCGAGGGCGTGGACACCAAGGAGTGCGACTCGGTCTTCTGGGCCGACGTACGGGGATCCATGCCCGACCTGGTCCAGGCGGTCGGGCGGGCGCTGCGGATCCATCCCGGGGAGGGCAAGGTCGCCTCGCTGGTGGTGCCCGTCCTGCTGGGACCGGGCGAGAGCCCGGCGGAGATGCTGACCTCCCGGGCGTACGGGGACCTGGCGCGGCTGCTGGAGGCGCTGCGGGCGCACGACACCCGGCTGGTCGAGTCCCTGGCCCAGCCGCAGGTTCCGGGCGGGCCCGCCGGCGCGGCGACCTCGGGCGGCCTCAGCGGCGGCGCCGAGAGCCTGCTGAGCTTCTCCACGCCGCGGGACCCGGCGCTGCTGGCCGCCTTCGTCCGGCTGCGCGTCCTGAACCCGGAACACGAGCACTGGCGGCGCGGGGTCGAGGCCGCCCGGATCTACGCCGCCACGGCGGGGGACCTGAAGGTGCCCTTCGGCTACAAGGTGCCGGCGGGCGACGAGGCGTGGCCGCCCGGGCTCGCCCGGTTCCCGCTCGGCCAGTGGATCGCGGACGTGCGGCGCACCTACCGCCGGGGCGCCCTGGGCCGGGAGCGGGCGGCCGAGCTCGACGAACTCGGCATGGTGTGGAGCCACTTCGACGTCGCCTTCGAGGAAGGGCTCGCGGCGGCCCGCGCCTGGGCTGCGGAGCACGGGCACCTGCTGCCGCCGGTGGACGCCACCTGGGCGGGCGCCCCGGTCGGGGTGTGGGTGAAGAACCAGCGTGCCGCGGCCCGCCGGGAGGGGCCGGGGGCCCTGTCGGAGGAGCGGCGGGAGGCCCTGGAGGCGGTGGACGCCTCCTGGTGCCCGGCCTGGGAGATCTCCTGGCAGCGCGCCTTCCACCTGACCCGGGTCCATCTGGACGCGGGCGGCCGACTTCCGCTCGCGCCCGGCGAGGTACTGGTCCAGGGCGAGGATTTGGGCGCCTGGGTCCGTACCCAGCGGCTGAACTGGGAGAGGCTGTCGTGGGCGCAGCGCTGGCTGCTGGAGCACACCCTCGGCGCGACCCCGGCGTCACGGGAGGAACGTCCGGCGCCGCGCCGCAGCCACGCCGAGGCGTGGGCGGACCATCTGGAGGCGGCCGAGCAGTTCCACATGCGCGAGAAGCACCTGCGGGTGCCCCGTAAGCACGTCGAGCTGTACGGCGACCAGGAGTACCGGCTGGGCGCCTGGATCGCCAATCAGCGCTCGCGCGCCGCCTCCCTCAGCCCGGACCGGGTCGAGGCCCTCGACGCACTGGGCATGCGCTGGTCGGCATCCGGGCGGCCCGGCTGACCTGCCGTCAGTGGTGGAAGCCCGACCGGGGCGCGGTGGCGGGCACGGGCGGGGGCGTGGCGGTGAGGTGCTCGACGGCCCGGCGCAGGTCGGCGACGAGGAGGGCGATCTGATCGCGGGTCACGCCGTGCCGGACGAGCACGCGCTGGATGACGGTGTCGTCGCGGTCGGCCGGCAGCGGGTACGAGGGCACCTGCCAGCCGCGCATGCGCAGCCGGTCGGAGAGGTCGTAGAGGGTGAAGCCGGCCGCCGCCGGGTCCGTCAGCGCGTACGAGACGGCGGGGAGCGCGCCCTGGCCGTCGTAGAGGAGGGAGAAGGGCCCGATCTCGGCGATCTCCCTGGCCAGGTACTGGGCGGTGTCGGCGCAGGCCTGCTGGACGCGCCGGTAGCCGCCGCGGCCGAGGCGCAGGAAGAGGTAGTACTGGGCGATGACCTCGCCGCCGGGCCGGGAGAAGTTGAGGGCGAAGGTCGGCATGTCGCCGCCGAGGTAGTCCACGTCGAAGACGAGTTCCGCGGGGAGCAGGTCGGCGGTGCGCCAGACGATCCAGCCGACGCCGAGGGGCGCGAGCCCGTACTTGTGGCCGGAGGTGTTGACGGAGGCCACGCGCGGCAGCCGGAAGTCCCAGACCACCTCGGGGTGCAGGAAGGGCGCGACGAAGGCGCCGCTCGCGCCGTCCACGTGGATGGGGACGTCCCAGCCGTGTTCGGCCTGGATCCGGTCGAGTTCGGCGGAGATCTCGGCGACGGGCTCGTAGTCGCAGGTGTAGGTGACGCCGAGGATGGCGACGACGCCGATGGTGTTCTCGTCGACGTACGCGGCGAGCTGGTGGGGGCGCAGTCCGGTTGCCCCGGCCTCCAGGGGGACCTGGCGCAGTTCGACGTCGAAGTAGCGGGCGAACTTCTCCCAGCAGATCTGGACCGGGCCGCACACCAGGTTGGGACGGTCCACGGGCAGGCCCTGGGCGCGGCGGCGCTCGCGCCAGCGCCATTTGAGGGCGAGCCCGCCGAGCATGGCGGCCTCGCTGGAGCCGGTGGTGGAACAGCCGGTGGCGGCGGTTCCGGCGGGGGCGTGCCACAGGTCGGCGAGGATGTTGACGCAGCGCGCCTCGATCTCGGCGGTCTGCGGGTACTCGTCCTTGTCGATCATGTTCTTGTCGAGGCACTCGTTCATCAGGCGGTGCACGCCGTCGTCCGACCAGGTGGTGCAGAAGGTGGCCAGGTTCTGCGCGGCGTTGCCGTCGAGGAGCAGCTCGTTGTGGAGGAGCTGGTAGACCACCTCGGTGGGCGAGTGGTCCTCCGGCATCCGGTACTTGGGGAGCACCTTGCCGCTCAGCGCGGACGCGAACACGTCCGTGGAGGCGTCGAGTGCGCGTTCGTCTTTCGTCTCATGAAGAGGCATATCGGGACTATATGAGACACATAGGAACGAAGGTGGCTGACGACCGACCGGCACGCACCACCGCTTCCGGCCGACCCGGCGGTGTGATCCCCTCCATAGCCCTCCGGTACAACCGGAGGATTTCCCGTCGAGTAGGGTTCTGTCCACAGGTCTTCCCGTTCGAGCCACTGGAGCCGGTTCGGACGGGAAGATCATCCAACTTGTTCTACCGGCAACTTATCCATGGATGTCCGGATATCGGTCAGCTGTCCGCGTCGTCCTGATACCTCTTCGGGTCATGAACAAGATCACCCGTCGACAGGCCTTAGCGGGCACCACTGCCGGCGCACTCACCGCATTCGGCATCGCGGCCACCGCCGCGCACGCCGCTCAGGCCCCCGCCACGACGCCTCTCGATCAGAGCCGCGCGGGCACGGCCACCGACGAGGTCTACCAGGGCCGCCGCATCCAGATCACCCAGGGCGGAGGCGGCCACCACGGCGGCCACCACTCCGCCGGACTGCCCACCGTACGAATAGACGGCCGCGAACTGCACGTGATGCGCAACGCCGACGGCAGTTGGATCAGCGTGGTCAACCACTACGAGACCTACTCCGACCCGCGCTCCCTCGCCCGCGCCGCCGTCCGCGAGCTCCAGGGCGCCGCGCTCGTCCCGTTCGGCGGTGCGGCATGACCGTCCGCAAGAACCAGGCCGCGCTCACCCCCGAGGAGAAGCGCGCCTTCACGGCCGCCCTGCTGGAGCTCAAGCGCACCGGCACGTACGACCGCTTCGTCACCACCCACAACGGCTTCATCATGGCCGACACCGATTCCGGCGACCGGGTCGGTCATCGCTCCCCCTCCTTCCTGCCCTGGCACCGGCGCTTCCTGCTGGAGTTCGAGGCGGCGCTGCAGAAAGTGGACGGCAGCGTTTCGCTGCCGTACTGGGACTGGACCGCCGACCGCACCTCCCGCTCCTCGCTCTGGGCGGCCGACTTCCTCGGCGGTACCGGCCGGGCCCGCGACGGGCAGGTGCTCGACGGGCCATTCGCCCACGCGGCCGGGAAGTGGACCGTGAACGTACGGGTGGACGGTCGCGCCTACCTGCGCCGGGCGCTGGGCACCGGCGTCGCCGAACTGCCGACCAGAGCCGAAGTGGACGCCGTACTGGCGATGCCCCTGTATGACGCGGCCCCCTGGAACAGCGCCTCGAACGGCTTCCGCAACCACCTGGAGGGCTGGCGGGGCGCCAACCTGCACAACCGGGTGCACGTGTGGGTCGGCGGGCAGATGGCGACCGGCGTGTCCCCCAACGACCCCGTCTTCTGGATGCACCACGCCTTCGTGGACAAGCTGTGGGCCGACTGGCAGGCCCGCCACCCGCAGTCCACGTACCTGCCGGCGGCCGGCACCCCGAACGTGGTGGACCTGAACGACACCATGCGGCCGTGGAACGACGTCACCCCGGCGGACATGCTGGACCACCGGAAGTTCTACACCTTCGACACCGAGCCCGCCGCCGCCAGCCAGCGGTAGTGCAGTTCGGGGCGGCCGACCTGGCCGTACCGGGGAGTGCGGTCCGCGCGACCGGTGTCCACCAGGTGCTCCAGGTAGCGGCGGGCGGTGATCCGCGAGATCCCGGCCGCCTCGGCCGCCCCCGCCGCGGTCAGCCCCTCGGTCGCCGCCCTCAGCAGGGCGGCGACCTTGTCCAGGGTCGGCGCGCTCAGCCCCTTGGGGAGCTCGGCCGGGCGGGGTGCGCGCAGGGCGGCCATCGCCCGGTCCACGTCGTCCTGTCCGGCCGCCTCGCCCGCCGTCTGGCGGAACTCGGCGTAGCGCAGGAGCCGTTCGCGCAGGGTCGGGAAGGCGAAGGGCTTCAGCACGTACTGGACCACGCCGAGGGAGACGCTCTCGCGGACCACGGCCAGGTCCCGCGCGGAGGTCACCACGATCACGTCGACGGGATGCCCGGCGGCCCGCAGCCCGCGCGCGAAGCGCAGCCCGTGCCCGTCGGGCAGACCCAGGTCGAGCAGCAACAGGTCGACCGGGGTGCGCTCCAGGGTGCGCGTGGCCTCGGCGAGCGAGTGGGCGACGCCGACGGCGGTGAAGCCGGGCACCCGCCCGACGTACAGCGCGTGCGCGTCGGCGGCCACGGGGTCGTCCTCGACGACCAGCACCCGTACGTCGCCCGCACTCACCGGACACCGCCCGCGACGGGCAGCCGTACGGTGAACTCCGCGCCCCCGGCCGGGCCTTGGGCGGCGGTCACGCTGCCGCCGTAGCGCTGCGCCACCTGGCGGACCAGCGCCAGGCCGAGGCCGCGCCCTTCGCCCTTGCCGGACCAGCCCCGACGGAACACGTCCACGCCCTCCGGCAGCCCGGGACCGTTGTCGGCGACCCGCAGCAGCAGTTCGTCCCCGTCGGGCCGCAGGGTCACCGCTATCCGCGCCCCCGGGACGGCGGTGACGGCGTCGGCCGCGTTGTCGATGAGGTTGCCCAGCACGGTGACCAGGTCTCGGGCGGGCGGCAGATCGCCCCCGTCGGCGAGGCTGCGGCTGTCGGGAGTGACGACGAGCTCCACTCCCCGCTCGTGCGCCTGCGCGGCCTTGCCCAGCAGGAGCGCGACCAGCACCGGCTCCCCCACCGCGGTGATCACCTGGTCGGTGAGCGCCTGGGCCAGCTCCAGTTCGGCGGTGGCGAAGTCCACCGCCTCGTCGGCGCGGCCGAGTTCGATCAGGGAGACCACGGTGTGCAGCCGGTTGGCCGCCTCGTGGGCCTGGGAGCGCAGCGCCTGGGTGAATCCCCGCTCATGGTCCAACTCACCGGTGAGCGCCTGGAGTTCGGTGTGGTCGCGCAGGGTGACCACGGTGCCCTTGCGGCCGCCGCCCGCGACCGGCGAGCTGTTGACGACCAGCACCCGGTCGGTGGTCAGGTGCACCTCGTCGACCCGGGGCCGGTCCGCGAGCAGCGCCCCGGTGAGCGGGGCGGGCAGTCCGAGGTCGGCGGCGCCGGATCCGGTGATCTCGCCCCGCAGGCCCAGGAGTTCGCGGCCCGCGTCGTTGATGAGGGTGATCCTGCGCTGCCCGTCGAGCAGCAGCAGCCCCTCGCGGACCCCGTGCAGGGCCGCCTGGTGGTAGTCGTACATCCGGCTCAGTTCAGCCGCGTTCATGCCGTGCGTGTGGCGGCGCAGCCGGGCGTTGACCACGTACGTGCCCAGGCCGCCGAGGGCGAGCGCGCCGCCGGCGACCCAGGCGAGCGCGGAGAGCTGCGCGGCGAGCCGGTCGCTGATCGCGCGGACGGTGATCCCGGAGCTGACGAGGCCGACGATCCGGCCGTCGTCGGTGAGCGGGGTGACCACGCGGATGGAGGGGCCGAGCGTGCCGGTGTAGGTCTCGCTGAAGGTCTCGCCGCGCAGCGCGGGGGCGGTGTTGCCCATGAAGGGCTCGCCGATGCGGCGCGGGTCGGGGTGGGTCCAGCGCCGCCCGTCGGGCGCCATGATCGTCACGAAGTCCACGCCGGAGTCGGTGCGGACCTTCTCCGCGTAGGGCTGGAGGGCGGCCGACGGGTCGGTTCCGCGCGCGGATCCCCGTACGGCCTCGCGTACGGACGGCGAGTCCGCGACGGCGTGGGCCACGGCACCGGCCTGGCGCCGGGCGGCCTCCTCGGCCTGGCCGCGGGCGGTGGCGTACGCGAACACGGCGCACCCGGCGACGACCACGGCGACCAGCAGCACCTGCATGGCGAAGAGCTGGCCGGCGAGGCTGCGCGGGGGCCGGGGGAAGCGGAACATGGCGCTCAGTGTGCACCGGGTCGTGAACTCAATGAACGCAAGGGTGACCGGGGTCACAGCGCTGGGCGATGGTCTCCCCGAACGTATTCACCACCAGGAGGCATCGTGGCCGCCAGGCGCGACAGAACGCACTATCTCTACATCGCGGTGATCGCCGCGGTGCTGCTCGGCATCGCCGTCGGCTTCGCCGCGCCCGGCGTGGCCGTGGAGCTCAAGCCGTTGGGCACCGGCTTCGTCAACCTCATCAAGATGATGATCTCGCCGGTGATCTTCTGCACGATCGTGCTGGGCATCGGCTCGGTCCGCAAGGCCGCCAAGGTGGGGGCGGTGGGCGGGCTCGCCCTCGGCTACTTCATGGTCATGTCCACGGTCGCGCTGGCGATCGGGCTGCTGGTCGGGAACCTGCTGGAACCGGGCAGCGGGCTGCACCTGACCGAGGCTGCGAAGCACGCGGGCGAGGCCCAGGCCAAGGCGGGCGGCGCCCAGAGCACACCGGAGTTCCTGCTCGGCATCATCCCGACCACGCTGGTGTCCGCCTTCACCGGGGGCCAGGTGCTCCAGACGCTGCTGGTGGCGCTGCTGTGCGGGTTCGCGCTGCAGGCCATGGGCGCGGCGGGCGAGCCGGTACTGCGCGGGATCGGACACGTGCAGAAGCTGGTGTTCCGGGTGCTGGCGATGATCATGTGGGTGGCTCCGGTGGGCGCCTTCGGCGCCATCGCGGCGGTGGTCGGGGCGACGGGCATGGACGCGCTCAAGTCGCTGGCCGTCATCATGATCGGCTTCTACACGACCTGCCTGCTGTTCGTCTTCCTGGTGCTGGGCACACTGCTGCGGGTGTGCACGGGGGTCAGCGTGTTCGCCCTGCTGCGCTACCTGGGCCGCGAGTTCCTGCTGATCCTCTCGACCTCCTCCTCGGAGTCGGCGCTGCCGCGGCTCATCGCGAAGATGGAGCACCTGGGGGTCTCGCGTCCCGTCACCGGGATCACGGTGCCCACCGGGTACTCCTTCAACCTGGACGGGACCGCGATCTACCTGACGATGTCCTCGCTGTTCATCGCCGAGGCGATGGGCAAGCCGCTCGCGCTGGGCGAGCAGATCTCGCTGCTGCTCTTCATGATCATCGCCTCGAAGGGCGCGGCCGGCGTGACCGGCGCGGGTCTGGCCACGCTGGCCGGCGGACTCCAGTCGCACCGGCCGGAACTCGTCGACGGGGTCGGCCTGATCGTGGGCATCGACCGGTTCATGAGCGAGGCCCGGGCGCTGACCAACTTCGCGGGCAACGCCATCGCGACGGTGCTCATCGGGACGTGGACGAAGGAGTTCGACCACGCGCGGGCCGGCGAAGTCCTCGCCGGACGGCTGCCGTTCGACGAGGCCACGCTGGTCGACGACGCGCACGGGACGGAGCCGACCGTTCCCGCACAGTCGGACACTTCCCCACAGAACGCCCCCGCCGCGGCGCAGCCTTCGGGCGACTCCAAGAACGGCGTTCCGGCCTAGCCGGTCCGTCCGCGCACGCCGGCCGGGCAGGGTTCGCCCCCACGGTACCCAGCCCGGCCGGCCCTCGACATCCGCGGACATCCGCCGACATAGGCGATTTTCAGCCACCGGCGCGAGAACTGTAGTGCTGTAAAAGGTACTTCCATACCGGGGCATCCGTCTGACATCTTGCGTCCACCACTCGTTTCGTACGACGCGACAGGTGCCACCAGCACCATCGCGTCATCGGAGGACGCATTGATACCCCACATATCCAGCCGACCTCGACGTACCCTCGTGCTGGCCGCCACCATCGGCGCCGCACTCGCTTTCGGGGCCCCCGCCGCGCTCGCCGGCACCGCCCCGGTTTCCCCTGCCGCCCCGTCCGCCTCCGCCCCCGCGGCGGCCAAGGCCGCGGCGCCGACCTCCCAGAGTGCGACCTGGGTTGCCGGCACCCGCGCCTACTTCGTGATCACCGCTCCCGGTGACACCACGGCGGTGCGCAACGCCGTTGCCGCCAACGGCGGCACGGTCTTCCATTACTACGACGCCATCGGCGTGGTCCTCGCCCACTCCGCGTCGGGCACCTTCGCCACGACGATGCGCGGCGTGAGCGGGGTCCAGCAGGTCGGGGCCACCCGCACCTCGGACGTGCCGGCGGACGCCTACAACCCGGCGCTGCCCGCCAACCCGTCGCAGGCGACGACGCCCGCGGGCGAGCCGAACCGCGTCGACATGACCCAGATCAAGGCCGACCAGGCCTGGGCCGTCACCACCGGCTCCGCCTCCGTCAAGGTCGGCATCCTGGACACCGGTGTGGACGACCAGCACCAGGACCTGGCCCCGAACTTCAACGCGGCCGACTCCGTCTCCTGCGCGTACGGCAAGCCGGACACCCGCGCGGGTTCCTGGCGCGACGTGGGCACCCACGGCACCCACGTGGCCGGTACGGTCGCCGCCGCCAAGAACGGCAAGGGCGTCATCGGCGTGGCCCCGGGCGTGAAGATCTCCTCGGTGCGCATCGCCGAGCCGAACTCCTCGCTCTTCTTCGCCGAGAACACCGTCTGCGGGTTCATGTGGTCCGGTGACCACGGCTTCAAGGTCACCAACAACAGCTATTACACGGACCCGTGGCAGTTCAACTGCCCGGACAACGCCGACCAGGCCGCGATCATCGAGGGCGTCAAGCGCGCCCAGGAGTACGCGGAGGGCAAGGGTTCGCTCCAGGTCGCCGCGGCGGGCAACGAGAACTACGACCTCGCCAACAAGACCACCGACACGGCGAGCCCGAACGACTCGACCCCGGTGACCCGCACGATCACCAACGCGTGCCTGGACATCCCGACCGAACTCCCGGGCGTGGTCACGGTCGCGGCGAACGGCACCGGCACCACCAAGGCCTCGTTCTCCAACTTCGGCCAGGGCGTCATCGACGTCGCCGCGCCGGGCAGCAACGTCTACTCCACCGCTCCGGGCGGCACCTACGCCACCATGAGCGGTACGTCGATGGCCAGCCCGCACGTCGCCGGTGTGGCGGCGCTCATCGCCAGCACCAACCCGGGCATCACGCCGGCCCAGATCCGCGACAAGCTGGCCACCCAGGCCAACGACGTCGCCTGCCCGTCGGACAGCCGCTGCAAGGGCACGACGGCCAACAACGGGTTCTTCGGCGAGGGCCAGGTCGATGCCCTGAAGGCGGTCGGGTCCACCCCGCCGCCCGGCAAGTACTTCGAGAACCTCGGCGACTTCGCCATCAGCGACAACTCCACCGTGGAGAGCCCGATCACCGTCAGCGGTGTGACCGGCAACGCCCCGGCCACCCTCAAGGTGGGCGTGAACATCGTGCACACCTACATCGGTGACCTCAAGGTCGACCTGATCGCCCCGGACGGCACCGTCTACACGGTGCACAACCGGTCGGGCGGCAGCGCCGACAACATCAACCAGGTCTACACCGTGAACGCCTCCTCGGAGGTCGCGAACGGCACCTGGAAGCTCAGGGTGAACGACAACGCGGGCGGCGACGTCGGCAAGATCGACTCCTGGAACCTCACCTTCTAGTTCCGGCTGGTTCCGGTGAGCCGACATTGAAGGCCCTCGGGGAGCGGTGCCTCCGTTCCCCGAGGGCCTTCGTCATGCCCGGGCCGCTTCGTCGGGCTCGCGCGTCCGGGAGACCGGCTTGATGTGTGCGAAGGCGCTCTTGGCGTTCCAGGTCGGGAAGGCTCGTACGAGCCACGACGGCCCGTGGAGTCGGATCCGGTCGCCGCGGGTGGCCTCGGCCCAGGTGAGCTGCCCGGCGTGCCATTTCACGAAGGCTTCGGCCTCCGCCGTGACGAAGAGGTCCTCGTCGGCGCCGGGGTACGTCTTGCAGATCTCGGTGTCCGAGTGTTCGATCAGCAGCCAGTACCGCTCCGGGCTCCGGCGACCCGTGAAGTCGAAGCGGATGACGACGCGGCGGTCCGGGAGCCGGTCCCGGCGGAGCATGTTGCACATCGACCACAGCGCCACGAAGGGATCGAGGTGCTCGGGGGCGATCTCGAGCCAGGCGGCACCCCACTCGCCGAGCGACACACAGACCTTGAAGAGCTCGTGCCCCGCGGACGTGAGCTCGTAGTGGTGCCCGTGCCCGTCGTGTTTGAGTGACGACTCGACGATGCCGAGCCGTTCGAGCTGCTTGAGTCGCTGCGCGAGAAGGGTGCGGGAGAGCCCGGGCGCGCCCTGGAGGATCTCACCGAAGCTGCCGCAGCCCAGGTACAGGTTGCGAATGATCACCGGCGTCCAGCGCTCGGCGAAGATCTCGGCGCCACGGGCGATGGGACAGTACTGACCGTAGGTCCGCACGACGCCAGTGTCGCATGCCCGCCTTCGGCGGGTAAGTCCAGATTGTTGACTTCACGGCCCCGGCCCGCGGTGGTGCGATGGGGGCATCGGGGGACGAGGACCACGACGGCGACCGGCCGGCGAGTCGGCCGGTCGAGCGGGAGGTGACCGCGATGGACATCGACGGCTTCCGGGGCCGGCTGATCACCGCCGACCACGCCGACTACGACACGGCCCGGGCCGTGTGGAACGGCGCCGTCGACCGGCGCCCCCGGCTGATCGCCCGGTGCGACGGGACCGCCGACGTGGTCGCCGCCGTGCGCTTCGCCCGCGATCACGACCTGGAGATCGCCGTCCGGGGCGGGGGCCACAACGTGGCCGGCACGGCGGTGTGCGACGACGGCATCGTCATCGACCTGTCGGCCATGCGGGCCGCCACGGTGGACCCCGCGGGGCGCACGGCCCAGGTGCAGGGCGGTGCGCTGTGGGGCGACGTCGACCACGCGACGCAGGCCCACGGTCTGGCCACCACCGGCGGCATCGTGGGCCACACCGGCGTCGCCGGGCTCACCCTCGGCGGTGGACTCGGCTTCCTCATGCGGGGGCACGGCCTCACGATCGACAACCTGCTGGCCGCCAAGGTGGTCACCCCGGACGGCAGCGTCGTCCGGGCGTCCGCCGATGAACACCCCGATCTGTTCTGGGCATTGCGGGGAGGCGGCGGAAACTTCGGCGTCGTCACCACGTTCCGGTTCGCCCTGCACCCCGTCGGCCCGACCGTGATGGCGGGACCCGTCTTCTGGGCGGCCGACGACACCACCGCCGTGCTGCGCTTCTACCGGGATTTCGTCGCCGAAGCGCCCGACGAGCTCGGCACCGTCATCAGGCTCGGCACCGTCCCGCCGCTGCCGGTCATCCCCGAGGAACTGCACTGGCGTCCCGCCGTCGCCGTGGCCTGCTGCCACGCCGGTCCCGTCGAAGCCGGCGAGCGGGTCCTGCGGCCCCTGCGCCGGTTCGGGACTCCCCTCGTGGATCTCCTCGCGCCCACGCCCTACGCCGCCTTCCAGGGCGGTCTGGACGACACCGTCCGCCACGGATGGCACTACTACTGGAAGTCCACCAGCCTCGCCGGCCTCTCCGACGCCGCGATCTCCGTCATCGCCGATCATGCCTACGGCGCCGGCTCGCCCCGCTCGTACTCGGCGCTGTTCCACATGGGCGGAGCCGTCGCCCGGGTCCCCCACGACGCCACCGCCTACGCCGGCCGCGACGTGGCTTACAACATCGTCATCGACGCCGTGTGGCTCCGCGACGAGTCCGACGAGCACGCCGCCGCCGGGACCGCTTGGACTCGGCGATTCCTCCGAGCCCTCGGCCCGCACCGCGGCGACGGCGTCTACGTCAACTTCCTCGATTCCGACGACGACACCAGCCGCGTGCACGAGGCCTACGGCGACGAGACCTATCGGCGCCTGGCCGAGGTCAAGGCCAAGTACGACCCCGACAACGCCTTCCACCACAACAAGAACATCCACCCCGGCTGAGCGTCGCGTCCGAGGAGCCCCGCACGCCCGCCTACCTGGTCCGCAGCACGCAGTCCCCGCAGAGTCCCCCGCCGGGCGCCTGGTAGTAGAGGCAGCAGCTGCGCCGTACGTAGGCCACGCCGAGCCCCTCCTCGTGGATGAAGGTGCCCGCGCCGCCCAGCGCCCCACCGTCCGCGAGCAGGTCACCCGCCAGCGCGACGGCCGCGGCGGCCGCGCCGCCGGGCACCCTGTCGATCAGTACCCGCAGGGCTCCGACCAGTCCCGATGCGGCATTGCCCCGCAGCACCTTCGGCGAGACCCCGAACCGCTCCCGCAGGCCCGCGTCCAGCACGGCCAGGTTCCCCAGGACGGTCTCCCCGAGCGCCTCCGCCCGCAGCTCCCCCGGCTCGGGCAGCCACAGCTCCAGCGAACCGGCCGCGGGCAGCCGCCACCACACCCGGTCGGGCGCCAGGTCCGGCACCCTCCCGGCCAGGGCGGCGCAGCCGAGCCCGACCGACCACAGCCGCGAGACGATCCCGAACTGCGCGGTCGAGGCGGCCACCCTCCCCGGCCCGCTGCCGATCCGCCGCCCGACCTCGGCCACGTACGGCTCCAGCCGCTCCCCGTACAGCTCGTCGAGCGGCCGGAACCCCTCCCCGGGCGGCTCCTTCCCGTACGGCACGGTGAAGAAGGGGCCCACGGATCCCAGTTGCCGCAGTACGTCGTCCACGTCAGGCACCGTATCCGTCGTCGGGGAGGCTCCGGTCGGGCTGCGGGCACGGCCCGTGCCCCGTGCCGGAGGTGCCCGCCTGGTAGAGCGGCCAGTCCGGCACCGAGCGCCCCTCGCCGTGGTGGCGGTCCCAGAAGGTGAAGGTGACGGCGGTGTGCGGGGCGGGCTCCGTGGAGAGGGTCCGCTGGTGGGGGAGGTTCTCGGACCGGTGCGTCCGCCAGACGACCCCGGCCTCGGTGAAGGCGGCGGTGAGCCGCGACTCGGTGACCGGCGTCGCCGCCGGGTACGACTCGCCCCGGCCCGCGGGGCCGCCGGGGCCGGGGATCTCCAGTTCGTCGTGCCATGCCGGTATGTACAGGGCGTTCAGCAGCCTGCACCGGCAGAACACCGGTTGCAGGCCGCCGTAGCCGAACCAGTGCGGCCACCGGCGCTTGGCGCTGACCCGTCCGCTCCACTCGGGCTCCCCGTACGCGGCCACCACGTCGCGCAGGTGCACTCCCACGTGGAAGGCGCCGAAGCGCCCGGTGGCGGCGAAGCGGGTCAGTTCCTCAACCAGGTCCATGCCCGGATGATCTCAGGCGCGCGGGACCGGCTCGCCGGGCAGCGGCCGACCACCCTCCATTGCCGCCTGGGCACGGCGCACCGCCGGGCCCATCCCGTACGAGGCGCCGAGCAACAGGGCCCCCAGCAGCAGCCACCCCGGGATCCCCCACACCAGCAGCAGCGAGGTCAGCACCAGCGGTCCCAGGGTGCGGGCCACCGGCACCCCGGTGCCGAAGAAGCCCTGGTACTGGCCGATCCGGTCGGCGGGGGCCAGCGAGAAGCCGATCTGCCAGCACCCGGCGGACTGCCGCATCTCGGCGTCCACCTGGAGCACCGCGCCGACCACGAGCAGCGCGGCGGCCGGCCCGCCCGCCCCGGGCAGCGCCGAGAGGGAGAACACCACGCAGGAGGCTGCCATCACCAGCCCGGAGACCCTGACCGCGCGCCGGGCGCTGTCCAGGCCGGTCACGGGCCGGGCCACGCGCACCTGGAACAGCATCACGCCGACGGTGTTGAGCACGAACAGCGCCGACACGAGCCAGCCGGGGGCGTGCGTGCGCTGCACGATCCACAGCGGCACGGCGAGGCTGAGCAGCGGCATCCGCAGCAGCAGGACCGCGTTCAGCACCGTGACCAGCGCGTACGGACGGTCGCGGAGCACCGCCAGCCGGGGCTCACCGGCCGCCCGCCCCGGGACGGGGGCCACCGCGGGCAGCCTCAGCAGTACGGCGGCGCAGGCCAGGAAGCTCACGGCGTCCAGGACGAAGACCGCGAGGTAGGCCCGCTCGGTGTCCGCGCCCAGGGCCAGTCCGCCGAGCGCCGCGCCCAGGGCGAGGCCCCCGTTGAGCATGGACTGGAGGTGGGCCAGCACCCCGGTCCGCCGCTCCGGCGCCACCAGTCCCGCGAGCAGCGCCTGCCGGGCGGCGGCGAGGCCGCACTGGGCGGTGGCGTACACGACGACGGCCGGCAGGAAGGCCCAGAAGGACCGGATGAACAGGAACGAGAACACCGAGGCCGCGGTGGCCACCGCCAGCACCGCCGAGGTGCCGCGCGGGCCGCGCCGGTCGGCGAGCGCCCCCAGCGGCACCCCGGCGACCGAGCCGACGGCCCAGGCGACGGTCAGCCCGAGGCCGATCTGCGCGGGCGAGAGACCGACCACTCGTGTGAAGTAGAGGGCCGAACACACGTAGTAGGCGCCGTCTCCGACGGAGTTGCTCAACTGGGCCGCCGCCAGTCGGCGCGGCGCCCCGGGCGGGGGCGGTATCCGTAGCGTCACCCGCTCATTGCACCAGCCGGGTGGCCCGCCGGGCAGAGCCAATCAGCCCCACGCCTGCTGGGCCACTTGCGGCTCCGTCACAGCCCCGCGAGGAAGTCCAGCAGGGCCCGGTTGAAGGCCTCGGGCTGCTCCACCCCGGGCAGGTGGCCCGCCCCGTCGATGACGGTGAGCACCGAGTGCGGCATCAGGGCGTGCAGGGCCTCGGCCTCGGCGACCGGCGTGTAGACGTCGTCCGCGCCCACCAGCACCAGGCAGGGCTCGGCGGCCTCGGCGAGCACGGGCCGGTAGTCGGGGCGCTCGGCCCGCCCGCGCAGCGCGGCGGCCGCGCCCTCGGGGTCGGTCGCGCACATCATGGCGCTCACCCGGGCGGCCGCCTCGGGCATGCCGATCACGTTGTAAGGCGCCAGCATCTTGTCGATGACCTCATCGGCGTACGGCTCCATGCCCTCGGCGAGGAGCCGCTCGGCGAGCTCCCGCCGGAACTTCTTGCCGTCCTCCGTCTCCGGCACCGGCGAGGTGTCGGAGAGCACGAGGGCCCGTACCACACCCGGGTGGCGCAGCCGCAGCTCCATCGCGATCTGCCCGCCCATGGACACACCACCGACGACCGCCCGTTCGATACCCAGACGGGCGAGGAGAGCGGCGAGATCGTCGGCGAGGTCGGCGAGCAGCGCCTTGCCGGGAACCACCGGACTTTCCCCGTATCCCCGCAGGTCAGGGGTAATCACGCGGTAACCGGCGGTCGTCAGCGCGGCCGTCTGGGGGGCCCACATCGTGCGGTTGAAGGGATGTCCGTGGATCAGGATTACGGCCGCTCCGTCGCGGGGACCCAAGTCGTCGAAAAAGACGTTCACGCCATTGCCAAATTGGGGGTTCATGAGAGGACTTTAAGGGGCTACATTGAGCCACTCGCGTTCACCTGACAGCCCGTTGCCTTTCACCCGTGTTTTGCACGGGGGGCGACGTCAGAGACGCAGACTGTGCAACCACCCCACCGCCCAGAAGGACCGAAGGCTCCGTGCCCGTACCCGTACTCCTCGCCGGCCGCAGCGTGCGGCTTGAGCCCCTCGCCCCCCACCACACCGAGGCCTTGGCCGTGGCCGGGGCCGAGGATCGTACGACTTACGCCTTCACTCCCGTACCCCATGGGGTGCAGGCGTCCCACGAGTACATCGAACGTGCCCTCGCCGATCAGGCGGCGGGTCGATCACTCCCGTTCGCGGTGGTCAGAGCCACCGATGGGCGGGTCGTCGGGTCGACCCGGTTCCTGGATCTGGACTACTGGCAGGGGCCTCTGGTGTGGCCCGCCGTGCCGGGCGTCCCGTTCGGCGATCCGGCGACGGCGATCCCCGATGCCGCCGAGATCGGCAATACCTGGCTGTCCCCGGGCGCCCAGGGCACCGGCATCAACACCGAGGCGAAGCTGCTCATGCTCCGCCATGCCTTCGAGACCTGGGGTGTGCGCCGCATCTCGCTGCGCGCGGACGCCCGCAACGGGCGCTCCCGGGCCGCCATGGAACGTCTGGGCTTCACCTGCGAGGGGGTCCGCCGGGCCCATTCGCGGGGGCTGGACGGGGCGGTGCGCAGTACGGCCTTCTACTCGATCCTCGACGAGGAGTGGCCGGCCGTCCGGTCGATCATCGAGTTGCGGCTGTCCGCCGGTGCCCAGCGCAAGCGGCGCCGCAAGACGCTGATCCCGGCGTAACGGTCCTGCGGCGTCCCCCTCACCCGGCGTCGGCCCTCGCCCCCGCCTCCTCACCATCAGCCGAGGAAGGCGGGGGCGAGGGCCGACGCCATGAGCCGGGCCGGAGCACCGCTGCCGTCGGCGGGCACCGAGTAGAGGTCGGCGCCGAAGTCCCCGGGCAGGGAGTAGACGACGGTCCGGTCGTCCCTCCACACCACCTGGTCGTCCACGCTGCGCTCCTCGGCGAGCGGGGTCTCCTTGCCGGAGGCCAGGTCCAGGGCGTAGAGCCGCCAGGGGGCCTCGGCCGGCAGGCCCTCCACCCGCTTCTTGAACACCAGCCGCTCCCCGCCGGGCGACAGCGACGGGCACTCCACGTTCTCGCGCAGGGTGGTCACCGCGCGGGCGGTCAGGTCTCCGCGGACCAGGTGGGTGCGGCCACCGGTGGCCATGGTCGCGTAGAAGGTCCGCTCGTCGGCGAGGAAGGTGACCCCCCAGAAGTTCACGTCGGTGTTCCGGTACTCCTTGCCGTCCTTGAGGATCGTGAAGTCCTCCAGCGAGGAGTCGAGCCGGCCCGTGCGCAGGTCGAGCACCGAGGTCCGCGTCGAGAAGTTCGTACCGGCGTACGAATCCCCGCCGACGAAGACGGTCCACGCGACGAGCTGGCCGCCGGGCGAGACCCGGGCCCGGGTGGGGATGCCGGCGAGCGGGTGTGCGGACACCTCCTTCAGGCGGGCGTCGAGGACGACGGCCCGGTAGCCGTCCTGGACCCCGCCCTTCACCGCCTGGAGGCAGATGCCGGTGCCCGCCGCCGAGTGGAAGCGCAGGCAGCTCACCCCGGAGGCGGTACGGGATCCCTCGGGCGCGGCGGCGGGGACGGAGGCGAGTTCGTCGCGGTGCGGGCCCCAGGCCATGTTGCGGAAGACGATCCGCGGCCCGCCCTCGCCCGGGGTCAGGGAGGACTCGCCCCGGGTGACCTCCGGGCCACCGGCCTGGGTGCGGTTGCGCTGCTCGGCCCGATCGGAGGCCCGCAGGAAGGACAGCCCGGCCACCAGGGCCAGCACGGCCACGACGGCGGCCAGGATCAGCATCCGGCGGCGGAGGGAGAGGGGTGGCATCGGGGGCACGGGCTCCTTTCGAGGGTGAGGCGCCTTCCACAGAGGGCGAATGCGCGGGCAGGGGCATGCCAAACACGGGCCTTCTCCGGTCACATGGGGTCGGGTCCGGACGGCCGCGCGGAGGCACCATACCCAGGGGCATGTGCGGAGACCAGGGATGATCGGCGAACGGAACCCGAACTCCACCGACCCCGCGGATGTCGGGTAAGGGGCTCCCCCAGAAAGCCCCAAGAGAAGTAAAAATGCGGAACCCGGACAAGCATTCGTTCATCTTCCGAACGGACGGACCCAGCCGCCAGACCACACCGCCCCTTCGGGGCAGCACCAGCCGGAGAGCCACCGCACATGTCGTACTCACCCGACGGGCAGCAGTACCAGCCGTACCGGCCGCAGGGGCAGACCCCCCAGCCGCCCCACGGCGACCAGTACGGCGGTCCGTACGGACAGCCGCAGCCCCCGTACGGACAGCAACAGCCGCAGCACGAGCAGCAGTACGGCCGGCCGGAGTACGAGCAGGAGTACGGCTACGATCCCGAGCCCCCGCCCCGTAAGTCGCGGGTCCGCCGCTGGGTGATCGCCGGTGCCTCCGTCCTCGCGCTCGCCGGCATCGCGGCGCTCGTGATGAACCACTACGAGATACCCCCGTTCACCGACAAGGGCTCCGCGGTCTCCTTCGGACAGTCCCCGGCGGGCGGTGACGGCAAGAAGAACGAACCCGCCAAGCAGCCCGCGAACTCCAAGATGCTGATGCCCACCGGGCCCGCCGCCGAGTTCAAGAATTCGATGACCCTGCCGGACGGCACGCACGTGGCCGTGACCACGCTGGACGGCAAGAAGTCCGGCTTCAAGGGCAAGGTCTGGGTCTGGGCTCCCAAGGAGTACAACGACCCGAAGTTCGCCAAGAGCGGCTTCCCGGTCCTGATCGCGCTGCCCGGCGGCGCCGGATACCCGAACAACTACTGGATGGGCACCGACCTCGGGCTGCAGACCAGCATCAGCAAGTGGTACGCGGAGGGGAAGAGCAAGCCCTTCATCCTCGCCATGCCGGTGCTGAACCCCGCGCCCGACGACAAGGGCGTCTACTGGGACGGCTCCGACATCCCCGGCCAGCCCAAGATGGGCACCTGGCTGACCGAGGACGTCCCGGACCTGATGAAGGCGAACTTCCGCACCGTCAAGTCCCGTGACGGCTGGGCCTTCATGGGCTCTTCCACGGGTGGCTTCGCGGGTCTGAAGGCCGTGCTCAAGCACCCGGACAAGTTCAAGGCCGTGATCGCCTCCGGCCCGGACATCGTCCCGGACTCCTCCCTGTGGAAGGGATACGACAAGGAGAAGGCCGAGAACAACCCGGAGGTGCTGGCGAAGCAGCTCATCGACAGCAAGGGTCCGGACGTCTATCTCGCCTTCCAGGTCGGCGACAACGAGAACAACAAGAAGACCCTGCCGGACGTGCAGAAGTTCATCGCCACCTACGGCAACAAGGGGCCGGTCCACACCAGTCTGAGGGTCATCCCGGGCGGCCAGCACAACGCCAAGACCTACGTCCCGAACATGGGCGAGGGGCCGATCCAGTTCATCAGCAAGGTCATGGAAGGACCGGTCGAGTAGCCTCCGGCGCCTCCACCCGCTCTGCCTTCGTCTCCGGCCCGCCGAACATCCTCGGCGGGCCGTTGCCGTCCCAGGGCGCCCAGCCCGGATCGCCGCGGACGGCGAACCGCACCCAGGCGGAGTGCATCTCCCCGGCCAGAGCCTGCGGGGCGTCCGGCCCGGCCAGCCACGAGGCCTCCGGCACGCCGAGGGTGTCGAACACGAAGCCCAGTTCCAGCGCGTGACAGGCGCCGAGCCCCGGCACGCCGGACGGCCAGCCGAATTCGTACACATAGCTAGGCGCTGCCCGCCGGGCCCCGGCGAGCCGCCGCAGCGGGTCGCGCAGCAGCCGGTCCGTGAGCAGCTGGCCGGCGATCTCGGCGGGGCTCGCCCCGGGCAGGGCGGCGCGCAGGGCCCGTACGTCTTCGCGGCCCTTGCCGCTGCGGTGGCGGGCCAGCGCCACGGCGAGCGGGCCGAGCCGGTCCAGGAGCCGCAGCCCGCCGGTGGGGGCGAGCCAGAGCCGGTACTCCTCGCTGGTCCAGCCCAGCAGCAGCGGCACCTCGCCGCGCGCGGCGGCGCCTTCGAGGGGGTCGCCGGGGAGCGTGCCCGGGTCGCACACCAGCCCGAAGGCGGGTCCGCCCATGAGGGGGCCGGCCTTGCGCAGCACCGCCGCCTGGGCGGCGAGCAGATCGGGCAGCGGGGTGGCGGCGAACGCCCTCGCGGTGGCTTCCACCTTGAGCAGGGAGGCCATCCGCCGCACCATGGCGCGGACCTTGTCGCGCGGCAGCACCTCGGGGGCTCCGCTCTGAAGCACGGCCTGGGAGAAGAGCCCGGCGGCGCGGGGGGCGGCGAGGAGGGCGCCGACGCTGATGGCTCCGGCGGATTCGCCGAAGACGGTGACGCGGGCGGGGTCTCCGCCGAAGGCCTCGATGTTGTCGCGGACCCATTCCAGGGCCGCGATCTGGTCGAGCAGCCCGCGGTTGGCGGGCGCGTCGGGGAAGAGCCCGTAGCCGAGCACCCCGAGGCGGAAGTTGCAGGAGACGAGCACGACGCCGTCGCGCGCGAAGGCGGCCCCGTCGTAGACGGGAACGGCCGAGGAGCCGCGGGTGTGCGCGCCGCCGTGCAGCCACACCATCACGGGCAGCCTGGCCGCCGGCGCCGGGTCGGGGGTCCACACGTTGACGGTCAGGCAGTCGTCCCCGGGGATCCGCGGATCGGGCAGCAGGGCCGCGAAGGTGTCCGGGTAGGGCACCTTGGGCGCGGTGGGCCCGAAGGATCCGGCGTCCCGTACCCCCTCCCAGGCGACCGGGGGCGCCGGCGCCGCGAAGCGCAGGGCGCCGACGGGCGGGGCGGCGTAGGGGATGCCCCGGAAGACGGCGCTCCCGTGGACGTCCGACCGGCCCTCGACCACGCCGGACCCCGTCCTGACCCGGGGCCGCGCGCGGCCGTCGTCACCCGGAGCGGTCATCTCTTCCTCCTGCTGTCGCCGGTGCTTGGCGCACGGTCGCACAGCCCTCCAACGGGTGACAAGGCGTGACCGTGCCGGGGCCCCACCTGGTTGGACGGGGCATGCGATCCCTGCGTATCCACCACACCCTGCCCGCCCTGATGTTGGCGGCGGCGGCGCTCGCCGCCGGCGGCCCGGCCGCCCGGGCCGCCGCTGCCGCCGAGCCCGACTTCCAGTACGTCGGCCAGGACGACCGGCCCCACGGGCTCACCGCGCCGAAGGGTTGCGTCGCGGCGGAGGGCGGCGGCGCCCGCGCGGTCTCCAACAGGACCTCGGCCACGGCGACCTTCTACCGCGACCCGGGCTGCCGGGGCCGGGTGGTCGAGGTCCTGCGGCCGGGCACCGTCACTCAGGTGCGGCCGTACTTCGCCTCCGTGGCATTTGCCGTCACCAGGTAGGCGCAGCGGCCGTGACCCCTCGGCCCTCCCCGCGTTGTACGCCATGTCAAACGCTGCAGATTCTGTGGCTTCCCATATCTCACGAGGAGATCTTTGATGTCGCGTATCGCGAAGGCATTCGCCATCACCGCTGTGGCCGGTAGCGCCGTCACCGCCGGTGCGGGTCTGGCTGTCGCCGATGCCGGAGCGCACGGTGCGGCGGCCCACTCCCCCGGTGTCCTGTCGGGCAACCTGCTCCAGGTCCCGGTTCACGTCCCCGTCAACGTCTGCGGCAACACGGTCAACGTGATCGCGCTGCTCAACCCGGCGTTCGGCAACACCTGCGTCAACGCGTCGGGCGGCCACGGCGACGACCACCACACCGAGGGTGGGGACTACGGCCACTGATCGCCTGATCCTCTGATCGGCTGATCATCGGAAGGGCCCCCGCCGAGCGGCGGGGGCCCTTTCCGTCGTCCGTTCTCCGGCGGTCATTCGTAGCGGTACACGCCCCGGTGGCTGAGCACCTCGCGCGGGGTGAGGTTCCATGGGGGCATCGGCTCGTCGAGCGCGATCACCCGGCCGTGCTGGAGGTCTTCGTACGGGAGAGGAGCGGCGGGCAGGTATCCGGATCCGGGGTGCTGCTGCTGCCAGCGGTCCCAGATCAGGTCGACGAAGGCGTGGTGCAGCCAGAAGGCCGGGTCGTTGGGGGCGGTGCCGCCCGTCATGTGGCCGCCGATCCACTGGTGGACCTTGTTGTGGTTGCGCCAGCGCTCGCTCTTGGGCGCGGCCCAGCCCTCCAGCTTGTTGCGGAAGCTGCCGCCGGCGGCGGTGGAGTTCCAGGGTGACGAGTCGTAGGTCGGATCGTCGATGGCCCACTGGAGTTCCGCCGGCGTGGGCAGGGTGATCGGGTTCTGCGGCCGACCCAGGTTGCGGGTGAGGAACGCGGACTCCGTGATGCCCACCGTCACCGTCCAGTTGCCCTTGTCGTAGGCGAACGGTCCGGTCATCACCTTGCGGTCGCTCGCCCTGCCGGTGCCCCCGAGGAAGTCGTCGGCCCAGAGGGAGGAGACCGGGCTGGTGTCGGTGGTCCAGTCCCAGTAGGGGATGGAGACGCCCGGGTCCACGCGCTGCAACTCCTGCTCGAACCGCAGCAGGTAGAGCCGGTGCCACGGGAAGAAGGACGGCGACATGTGCCCGACGCGGAGCTTTCGGTCGCGGTCGGGCACGAAGTACTTGCCGTGGGTGCGTACGAAGGAGTCGTACGTGCCGTCGCGCTTCAGCTCCAGCACGGCCGCCGTGAACCGCTTCTTCTGGGCGCTGGTCAGGTTCTTCTGATTCTGCCGGGTGTACAACGCGGGGCTCCTCCCGTTCCCGTAGGTGTGTCAGCCGTGGTGCGGGGCCGCCGCGAACGCCAGCTGGGTCGTGCCCAGTTCGTCGACCGCGGCGCGGGCCACTTCCAGGGGCGTCGCATAGGACTGGAAGTGGTTGATCCCGCTCAGGTAGCTGCCGTCGGCGCGGCGCATGACGTGCAGCGGGCGGCCGTCGATGCGGACCCCTGCGAGGTCCACGGCGATGTGCCGGCCGCGGTACGTCTCCTCCTCGGCGAGCGGGGCCGGGGTCAGGGTCTGCCGGGGACGCCGGGCGCGCAGTACGGGGGCCAGGGCGGCGGCCGTGCCGGCGAGCACGGCCGCGGTGAAGGCCGTACGGAGCACCGCGCGGCGGGTCAGTGGTGCGGCGGCGGTTGCTGCGGACAACATACGGTCTCCCTCGCTCGGTGGCCGGCGGCTACGGGTCTAACGCCGCGCGGCGGGCGAGGTCACCCTTGAGGGTGCTTGTAGAAGAGGGTGGTGGGGTGCAGGCGGCCGGCCGGGTCGGTGGCGTAGTCGGGGATGGTCCCGACCTCGGTCCAGCCCGCCCGGAGGTACACCTTCTCGGCGCCGCTGCCCGTCTCGGTGTCCAGGAACAGCAGCACCACCCCGGCGCGGGCGGCGGCCGCCTCCGCCTCGGCGAGCAGGGCGCGGGCGGTGCCCCGGCCGCGGGCCGCCGGGTGGACCATGAGCTTGCGCAGCTCGGCGCGATGGCGGCCGTTGGGCTTGGACTCCCGGTACCAGCCGACGGTGCCGTCGATGCGGCCGTCGCCGCCGGAGCGGGAGACCCACAGCGCGAGGGAGCCCTCCTCGACGGCGGGCAGCAGGGAGTCCCACCAGGCGGCGGCCTCCTGGTGGTCGAGACCGGTGAGGAAGCCGAGGGAGGAGCCGGTGGCGACGATGTCCACCAGCAGGGCGGCGAGTTCGTCCCGGTGGGCACGGAGGCCGGAGGCGGACAGCGGGGTGATCGCAGCGGTCATGCGGCGAGCATAGGGATCGGTCGGGGGCGCGCTGCGGGCGGGGCGGGTGCGGATCGCCGGCGACGGCGGCCATCCGCAGGGCGCCCGGGAACGCAGGGGCCGCGCTCTCCCGGTCCGGCCCGGGCCGGCACGTCGAGCGGGCCGCGAACGCTCTCGCGGGAAGACGACAAGTACAGGGTGGGGCCGCTACGACACGCGGCCGGGGAGGGGATCGCGCGTGGACGCGGACGAACAATTGCTGACGTGGTCGGCGAAGAACCCAGCGGCCTTCGAGACGCTGGTCGTGCGGCACTCGGTGAGCCTGCACGGCTACCTGGCGCGAAGGGCACCCGCCGCGGCGGACGATCTGCTGTCCGAGACGTGGCTGCAGGCCTTCGCCGGACGTGCCGGTTTCGACGCCGGGCGGGGTACGGCCCGGGCCTGGCTCTTCGGCGTGGCCCGGAACGTACTGGCGGGCCACTGGCGGCGGTCCGCCCAGGACCGGCCCGATGCGTCTGCCCCGGCCGCCGACAGCAGTGACCCCTGGGAGGCGGTGGACCAGCGGCTGGACGCCGCGGCCTGCGGGCCGCTGTTGCGCGACAAGCTCGCCGGCCTGCCGACCGTGGAACGGGAACTGCTGCTGCTCGTCGCCTGGGAGGAGCTCACGCCCACCGAGGCGGCCGGCGTGGTCGGAATACCGGCCGGAACGGCGCGTTCGCGGCTCCACCGCGCCCGCGGCCGCCTGCGGACCGCCCTCGATTCCCCGAACTCCCTTAATTTTTCTGGAGAGATGGCATGACGGACCGTACGACGGACTTCCCGGACCTGTTGGACTTCCCCGGTGCCGACGGGCTGCGCGCGGCCGGTGAGGTCGGTGCGCCCAGCGCCGCGGTCGTAGGGGCCGCCCTGGCGGCCGTGCGCGCCGCCGCGGCGGCGGAGCGTGAGGCCGCTGCGGAGCGTGAGCCCGCGCCGGAGGTGATACCGCTCCGGCCGCGACGCCCCCGGCCGCGCACCCGTAGGCTTCTGGTCTCGGCCGCGGCGATAGCCGCGATCGCGGCGGGCGTGAGCGTCTACCCGGTCAGCAGCCTGCGGGGTTCCCCGCCCGCGGCCACCGCCAGCGCCGCCGGCTTCCTGCGCGAGGTCGCCGCGACGGAGGCGAAGGGCACGGCCGTGGACGCGCCGTACTGGAAGGTCCACACGGTGGATTCCTTCTGGGGCCACCCCCTCAAGCCGGAACTCGGATACTCCGAGAAGCCGCAGGTCCGTGACGAAAGCACCTGGGTGTCGGCCGGTGCCCTGTACGTCCAGGACGGAGCCGACGGGGAGATCCGCGACAGCGGCAGGCGCAGCACCTCCGATTGGGTCTGGTACCACCCGAGCTACCGCACCGGCGGCTTCAGCTGGGACGAGATGAAACGGCTCCCCACGGACGCCGCGGCGCTCAAGGCCGTACTGGACTGCCTCCATCCGAAAGGCCACGGGTCCGGCCCCGAGGCTGATCGGTTCCGCGACTATTTCACCTACTTGACCCTCCTGCTCAAGTTCGCACCGCTGGAGCCGAAGCAGCGGGCGGCCATGTTCGAGGTCCTCGCGGACCTGCCGGGGCTCCGGCTGGTCGGGCCGGTCAAGGACGGTACCGGCCGTCCCGGCACCGCCATCGAAGCGGACTTCCACGACATGCGCATCCGCCTGATCATCGACCCGAAGGAGGGAGACCTGTTGGAGGAGACCACCTATTTCCGTGGCGGGGAACACGACGGCAAGATCGCCGTGCGCACGACGATCCTGTCGGCGGACCCCCAGCAGAGCATCCCCCCGTACCGGGAGGCGACGGAGAAGGACGAGAACCCGGGTGTGCCGAGCACGTCGTCCTGCTAGGGCGCCGGGAGTTCCGCGAAGTCGGCGACCAGGCCGCGGTGGTGGCCCGACGTGCCCAAGGCGAGGGAGTCGGCCTTGGCCCGCTTGAGGTAGAGGTGGGCCGGGTGCTCCCAGGTCATGCCGATGCCGCCGTGGAGCTGTACGCACTCCTCGGCGGCCCGGACGGCCACGCCCGAGCAGTACGCCTGGGCCACGGCCACCGTCAGCGGGGCGTCGGGGGCACCGGTGGCCAGGGCGTCGGCCGCGGCCCTGGCCGCCGCGCGGGCGGAGGCCACGTCGAGCCAGAGCCGGGCGAGGCGGTGCTTGAGGGCCTGGAAGGAGCCGACGGGCCGGTTGAACTGGTGGCGCCCGCGCACGTGGCCGACGGTCTCGGTCAGGCACCACTCGGCCAACCCGAGCTGCTCCGAGGCCAGCAGTCCGGCCCCGGTGAGCAGTGCTCCGGCGACCGCCGCGCGGGCCGTCGCGGGGTCGGCCAGGCGGGTGCCGGCGGCTTCCCGCAGGGTGACGGTGGCGAGCGGGCGGGTCAGGTCCAGCGGGACTTGCCCGGTCAGCTCGGCGGAGGCCGCGGGGACGGCGTACAGCCCGGTGTCGGCGAGGACCAGCAGGACGTCGGCGGCCACCGCGTCCGCGACGGAGGTGACCGCGCCGCTCAGGGTCCTCTCGCCGGAATTCCGGACGCCGGTCGGCAGGGGCGCGCCCGGGGCGAGGGTCAGCGGTACGGCCGGCACGTAGATCCGGCTGCCGGAGGCCAGCTCCCGGAGCAGCTCGGCGGCTTCCGGGCTGTCGCAACCGAGCAGGATCTCCGTGGCGAGCACCGAGCTGGTCAGGTACGGGACGGGGGCCACGGCCCGGCCCAGCTCCTCCAGGACCACGGCCGCCTCGCGGTGGCTCGCGCCCTGGCCGCCGAGCTTCTCCGGTACGAGGAGACCGGCGGCTCCGATCCCGACGGCGAGGGTCTCCCACAGGGCCGGGTCGTGCGGCCTGCCGGTTTCGGCCCGGGCTAGGACCTTCGTACTGTCGCAGCGATCGGCGAGCAAGGACCGTACGGCGGAGCGGAGTTCCTGTTCCGTCTCGGAGTAGAGCAGGTCGAGGGTCATCGGGCCAGGTCCTTCCAGGGGAGGTCCTTGTCGTCGCGCGGCTCGGGCGGCAGGCCGAGGACGCGTTCGGCGACGATGTTGAGGAGGATTTCGCTGGTGCCGCCCTCGATGCTGTTGCCCTTGGCGCGCAGGTAGCGGTAGCCGGCGTCACGGCCGGTGAAGTCGACCCCTTCGGGGCGCCGCATGGTCCAGTCGTCGTACGACAGGCCCTCCTCGGCGAGGAGTTCGACCTCCAGGCCGCTGATCTCCTGGTTGAGCCGGGCGAAGGTGAGCTTCATGCCGGAGCCCTCGGGGCCGGGCTGCCCGGCGACCAGTTGCTGGCGCAGCCGTTCGCCGGTGAGGCGGGCGACTTCGGCTTCCACCCACAGTTCGAGCAGCCGCTGGTGGAGGGCGTGGGTGCGCAGTTCGGGGCGTTCGCGCCAGGTGGCGGCGACGGGGCCGATCATGCCGCCCTCGCGCGGGAGCCGCATGCCGCCGATGGACACGCGTTCGTTCATCAGGGTGGTGCGGGCGACGGCCCAGCCCTCGCCGACGGCGCCCAGGCGGTGGGTGTCCGGGATGCGGACGCCGGTCAGGAAGACCTCGTTGAACTCGGCCTCGCCGGTGATCTGGCGCAGCGGCCGGACCTCGACGCCCGGGGCGTGCATGTCGCACAGGAAGTAGGTGATGCCCTGGTGCTTGGGGAGCGTGGGGTCGGTGCGGGCGATCAGGATGCCCCAGCGGGCGGTGTGGGCGCTGGAGGTCCACACCTTCTGGCCGTCGACCACCCACTCCCCCGCGGCCTCGTCGAGGACGGCGCGGGTGGCGAGCGCGGCGAGGTCGGAGCCGGCTCCGGGCTCGCTGAAGAGCTGGCACCAGACCTCCTCGCCGACCCACAGGGGCCGCAGGAAGCGGCGCTTCTGCTCCTCGGTGCCGTACGCGAGGATCGTCGGCGCGGCCATGCCGAGGCCGATGCCGATCCGGCGCGGGTCGTTGTCGGGGGCCCCGGCGGCCTCCAGCTCGGCGTCGACGACGGCCTGGAGCGTGCGGGGCGCGCCGAGTCCGCCGAGGCCCTCGGGGTAGTGGACCCAGGCGAGTCCGGCGTCGAAGCGGGCACGCAGGAAGTCCGCGCGGTCGGTGGTGGCGGGTGGGTGGGACGCGAGCAGGTCCCGTACGCGGGCGGACAGTTCTTCGGCGGACACGGTGGTGTTGGTCATCGGCTCGTCCCGTCCATGGCCGGTACGAGCACGATGCGGCCGGTGGTGGTCCCGTCGGCGAGGCGTTGCACGGCGTCGGCGGCCGCGGCCAGCGGAAGGCGCTCACTGACCAGCGGTTTGACGGCTCCCTCGGCCGCGAGCCGGGTGAGTTCGGTGTGGCAGGCCAGGATGGCGGCGGGCTCCTTGGTGGCGTAGAGCCCCCAGTGCAGGCCGAGGACGGCGTAGTTCTTCACCAGCGCGTGGTTGAGGGCGGGGGCGGGGATGGTGCCGCTCGCGAAGCCCACGACGACGATCCGGCCCTCGAACGCCACGCATTTGGTGGAGGAGGTGTAGGCGTCGCCGCCGACCGGGTCGTAGACCACGTCGGCGCCGCGCCCGCCGGTGAACTCCTTGACCCGGGTGACGAGGTCCTCCGCCGTTCGGTCGATGACCAGGTCACAGCCGAGCTCCTCGGCGGTGCGGGCCTTCGCCTTGCCGCCGACGACCCCGATGACGGTGGCTCCTGCGGCCTTGCCGAGCTGGACGGCGGCGCTGCCGACCCCGCCGGCCGCGGCGTGCACGAGGAGGGTCTCGCCGCTCTGGATCCGGGCGCGGCGGTGCAGGCCGAACCAGCCGGTCTGGTAGCCGATGTGCAGGGCGGCGGCCTCGGCGTCGTCGAGGGTGTCCGGGGCGGGGAGCAGGCCGCGCGCGGGCGCGGTGACGTACTCGGCGAATCCGCCGTGCGGCAGGCTCGGGTTGGCGATGACGCGGCGGCCGTCCTCGGTCTCGCCGCAGACCTCGACGCCGGGCGTGAAGGGCAGCGGCGGGCGGATCTGGTACTGGCCGCGGACGAGCAGCGCGTCGGGGAAGTTGACGTTGGCGGCGAGCACGCGGAGTTTCACCTCGCCCTCACCGGGAACCGGTTCGGGGACCTCTTCGAGGCGCATGGCCTCGCGAGGTTCGCCGGGGGTGTGTACGCGCCATGCCTGCATCCGGGGCCTCCAGCCGCCGTCGAGAATCACGCTCCGCGGGCATACTAAGCGGTCGCTTGCCCTCTTGTGAACCCGTCGGGGACGCGCCCGAACAACCGGGCGATCTTTCCCGGTCTGCGCGGATAGCATCAACGGGCAGATGCCATGGGGCATATGACACGCAGCATCGGGGGGAACCGTTCGATGAACACAAGCCGCACGAGACGTACCACGTCCGCCGCCGCAGCCGCGATCGTCCTCGCGGGCATCGTCACGGCGGCGGGCCCGGCCGCGGCGGCCACCGCTCCGTGCACGCCGGACATCGTGAAGCTGCCCGGCATCAACAGCGACTCCTCGGGCGGCGGGCGACTGAAGGACTTCGGCGCGGGCGGCCTGGCGGTCGGCTCCAGCGCCAACCTGCCGGTGTACTGGACCTCGGACCGGACGGCCCACGCCGTCCCGCTGCCAGAAGGCTTCCAGTCCGGCGAGGTCAGAGCCGTGAACTCCAAGGGCCTGATGGTGGGCACCGTGGAGCGCAGCTCGGACCGCGCCGTCGCCGCGTTCACCTACCAGCAGGGCGCCGGAGCCGTCCAGCTGCTCAACGAGGGTGCCACCGGCACCGTCGCGTCGGACGTCAATGACGCGGGCCATGTCGTCGGTAGGGACGCGGGCGGCCCCAAGGAGTGGCTGAACGGCAAGGTCGTGCGCGAGCTGCCCGTCCCCGCGGATGCCCATCCGAGCACCGAGATCATCTCGGTCGCGGGCATCAACAAGCGCGGTGACATCACCGGCACGGCGCACTCGGAATACTACGACGCGGACAACGACCAGACGATCACGAAGACCTTTCCCGTGGTCTGGCCGGCCGGGGGTGGCTACCCGCCCTACAGCCTCCAGGTGTGGAACGAGGGCCACTGGAGCGTCGGCAGCCATGCGCGGGACATCGACGATCGCGGCCGGGTCGTCGGCGTCGAGCACTTCAGCTACCGGGACGACCAGCGGCGGACCGCCGCGGTCTGGAAGAAGCCGTACGACGCGCTGCCCACCGACCCGGGCAAGGTCTCCGGGTACGCGCACCTCGAGCTCGACGCCGCCAGCCCGACCACGAACGTGACCGTCGGTACCGCCGTCACCTTCGTCGAGGGATACCCGAACCACATCCAGGCCGCCTACTGGCCGGGCCGGGGACCGGCGCTGGCGCTCCCGCACCCCGCGGGGGCGAGCAAGGACTCCCGCAGCGAGGCCTCCACGGCCTCGGACGACGACCGCGTCGGCGGCCATTTCCTCGACTGGAACACCGGCGTGTCCAACGCGGTGATCTGGACCTGCGCGAGCCGACAGGCGTACGTGCCGCAGGCCTGATCACGTCCCCTGCATGGCGATCTGAGCGCCCAGGCGCTATCGATGGGCGCATGGAGACCCCTTTGCGCGGGCTGCCCGCGCCACCCCCGCTCGGCGCCGCCGCCCTGCCTCCCGGTACGTACGCCGGGCAGGTGGTCCTCGTGACCGGCGGCGGCACCGGGCTGGGGAAGGCCATCGCCGCCGAGTTCGCGCGACTCGGCGCCGATCTGGTGATCGCGAGCCGGCGGGCCGAGCAGCTCAAGGCGGCGCGCGAGGAGCTGGCGGCCGTGCCCGGCGCGGGCCGGGTGTCGGCCGCCGTCTGCGACATCCGGGACCCGGAGAGGGTCGCGGAGGTCTTCGACGCGGCCGAGGCGGCGTTCGGCCTCCCGGACGTGCTGGTGAACAACGCGGCCGCCAACTTCCCCTCGCCGGCGGAGGACTTGTCGCCGAACGCCTGGCGGGCGGTGGTCGACATCACCCTCACCGGCACGTGGTTCATGACCCGCGAGTTCGGCCGCCGCCACCTCGCCGCGGGCACCCCCGGGTCGATCGTGAACATCGGCGCCTCCTACGCCTGGACGGGCGGTCCGGGCTTCGCCCACAGCGCCGCCGCCAAGGCCGGGGTGAAGAACCTCGTGGAGACGCTCGCCGTCGAGTGGGGCCCGTACGGCATCCAGATCAACGGGCTCGTACCGGGTCTCTTCCCGCACACCGACATGACCGAGGACATCCGGGACGGCCTGGAGCGCGCCGCCCCCGACGCCAAGGACGCCCGGCAGCCCGCGCTGCGGGTGGGTGCGCCCCGCGAACTGGGCTGGGCGGCGACCTTCCTGGCCTCGCCCTACGCCCGGTTCGTGACGGGCCACACGCTGGTGGTGGACGGGGCGAACTGGCAGCGCCGGGCCGTGGTCAACCCGGAGGTCGTCCCGGTACGGGAGCAGCTGGGGCGCGGCCGGTTCGGCGGTTAGAACCGGATCAGCCGCCGGTGAAGTGCGGCGGGCGGCGGGCCGCCTTGGCGCCGTAGCCCTCGCGGATGTCGTCCGAGGTGAGGGTGAGGGCCGCGGTCATCGCCACCCGGTCGAGGGCGGCGGGCAGGGCGGCGTCGGCGTAGGCGTCGATCCCCCGCTTGATGCCCTGCACCGCGAGGGGTGCGTTCGCGGCGATCTCCGCGGCCAGCGCGCGGGCGGTGGGTTCCAACTCGTCGCCGGGGACGACCTGTTGGAGGAGGTTCAGCCGGTGCGCCGTGGCGGCGTCGATGCGGCGACCCGTCAGGGCCAGGTACTTGGCCCAGCCCGCGCCCGCCTCGCGGGCGATGCGCAGGTCCCCGCCCGCGTCCACGGCCACGCCCAACCGGGCTTCCGGCAGGGCGAAGACGGCGTCCTCGGCCGCCACCCGGACGTCCGCCATCAGCGCCAGCTCGAAGCCGAAGCCGAGACAGTAGCCCTGGACGGCGGCCACCACCGGCTGCGGGAGCCGGGCGAGAACGGCGAAGCGCTCGTGGACCCAGCGGATGCCCTCGTAGTAGTTGCGGGTGCGTTCGGCGCCGGACGCCCCGGTGATGGCGCCGCCCGGCGCGGTCACGTCGATCCCCGCGCAGAAGGCCCGCCCCTCGGCGCGCAGCAGCACCACGCGCACCGAGGGGTCGAAGCGGATCCGGTCCGCGAGGAGGCCGAGCTGGCGGGTGGACTCCCAGCTCCAGCCGTTGAGCTTGTCCGGGCGGCAGAGGGTGAGGACCGCGATCCCGTCCGCGACCTCCAGCCGGAGCCGTTCCTCGCCTTCCGCGATCTCCGTGGAGATGGTGTCGATCATTCGGGTCCGCACCCCCATCGTAATCTGACGTACCGTCAGGTTAGGGGGTGCCGGATCATCGGGGGAAGACCTCGAACAGCACCGCCGGGCGGCCGCCGAACCGGGCCGCCGCCTGCGCGGCGACGCCGCTGAGGAAGCCGCGTACGTACTCTTCGGGGTCCTGGTCGGTCAGCCCCTCGATGTACGCCTTGTGCTCCATGAGCGACTTCACCGCCCGCTCCATGCCCGGACCGGCGTCGGCCGCGTGCGTCGGGGTGGTCGTGCCGGCCACCGCGACCCAGCGCACCCCGTTCCAGGGCTCCAGGCCCTGCTCGGAGATGAGCTCGGGGAAGATCCACCGGTTGCCCGCGTCGGCGGCCGCGTCCAGGGTGGCCCGGCCGACGGCCTTGTGGTCGGGGGTGTTCCAGAAGCCGCCGCCCTCCGCGCCGCCCCAGGTGTCACGGTGGTTCAGCGTGATGACCAGCTCGGGGCGGTGGCGGCGGATGGCCGCGGCGATGTCCCGGCGCAGGTCCAGGCCGTACTCGACGACGCCGTCGCGGTGGTCGAGGAACTCCACCTGGGACACGCCGACGACGGCCGCGCTCGCCCGCTGCTCCGCCTCGCGCAGCGGGCCGCATTCGGCGGGGGCGATGGTGTCGATGCCCGCCTCGCCCCGCGTGGCGAGCAGGTAGACGACCTCGCGGCCGCCGTCCGTCCAGTCCGCGATGGCGGCGGCGCCGCCGTACTCCAGGTCGTCGGGGTGTGCCACCACCGCGAGTGCGCGTTGCCAGTCGGTGGGCATGGCGGGCAACGGGGTCTGCTGATCGTGCTGTTCAGTCATACGTCGCACAATAGGCGAATGGATCAACAAGGGCAGGTGGTGGCACTGCTCGACGCCACCGGGAGCTTCTTCGAGACGGCGCGTACGGCGTTCCCCGGGGCCGAGGAGGCCGACTGGGCACGCGCCTCACTGCTGGACCCGGGCGCGGCCGGGCCGGAAGGAACCTGGGTGCTGGACTTCCGGTGCTTCGCGATCGCCCGGCCGGGCGGCCGCTGGGTGCTGGTGGACGCGGGGGTCGGGCCGGCCGCCTCCCCCGCCGCCGCCTGGGCGCCGGTGCCCGGGCGACTGCCGGCCGCACTCGCGGAGGCCGGGATCGATCGGGCGCGGGTGGAGGCGGTGGTCCTGACCCACCTGCACGAGGACCACGCGGGATGGACGTCGGGGGCCGCCGGGGAGCCGTACTTCCCGGCCGCGCGGTACGTCGTACAGCGCGCCGAGGTCGCCGCGCTGGAGCGGGCGGACCCGGTGTGGGACTGGACGGTGGCGCCGCTGCGAGCCGCCGGGCAGCTGCACGAGGTGGAGGGGACGCACCGGCTGTTCCCCGGCATCACCCTGCTGCCCACGCCGGGGCACACCCCCGGGCACCAGTCGGTGCTGGTCGAGCAGGGCGACGGGGCCCGGGACGTGCTGGTCACGGGCGATGTGCTGGTGCACGCCGTGCAGTTGGCCGATCCGGCGATCCCGTACTCCCACGAGCGGGACCGGGCGGCGGCTCGGGCCTCCCGGGAGGCGCTGCTGGCCCGTGCCGTGGAACGCAACGCCCTTCTGGGCACCGCGCACCTGACCCGAGCCTTCGTGGAGCCGGGCCAAGACGCGCCGCCGGTCCGGCGCCCCCTGGACGGAGGCGTCGGCCCGGCCGGTTGACGCGGCATCAGCCGCGGGCGCGGGAACGGCGCCCGCGGCGCCCCCTACGCCTCGTCGCGTACAAGGGCCAGCAGCCGGTCCAGGACGCGGGTGCCGCCCGCACGCACCCCGTCGTGCTCGAACTCGTCCGTCACCCAGGTCCGCAGGCCCCGGATCGCGCGGGCGGTGCGCAGCGAGTCCGCGGTGTCCACGTACAGGTCGTCGTGGTAGACGGCGGCGGCCACCGGCACCTCGTTCGCGGCGAGCCGGGCCGGGTCGTAGAGCGGCTGCCAGCCGGTGCGGGCGGCCAGCAGTTCGGCGGTCTCGCGCAGCGGGACGAGGGCCGGGTCGGTGGTGAAGTGCCAGGGGTGGACGGTCTCACCGGTGAACAGGAGCGGCTCGTCGCCCGCGAGGGTCTTGGCGGCGTCGAAGCGGGGCCGGTCGGCGTGCACCCGGTGGGCGGCCCACGCGGTGGGCACGCCCGGGTCCTGGGCGTAGATCGCCTCGTGGATCAGCGCGTAGAGGGGGTGCCCGGCGAAGGAGAGCTGCGCGCGGACCGCCTCCAGGAAGGCGTCGGACAGGGCGGGGCCGGCCGGGGTGGGGACGAAGGCGTCCTCCAGGAGGTAGTGGAGCTGGTGGCTGCCTTCGCCGACACCGAGGAGGATGCCGAGGGACTGGAAGGCTTCGACGGTGAGGAGATGGCCGCCGGGGAGCTCGACGGGGCGCTCCGCGAGGTGGGCGGCAATCCGGCGGGCTCGGTCGACGTCCATCGGGTAACGCTTGTAGTGCGCCAGGTTCTTGCGTTCCATCCGCGGGTACGCGGCCTCGTACACCTCCCGCGCGGTCGCGGTCAGCGACGGCAGCCCGCCCGTGATCAGGGCGGCGGTCAGCCCCTCGGGCGCGGTGGAGAGGTAGTTGACCGTACAGAAGCCGCCGAAGGACTGGCCGAGCACGGTCCAGGGCGCGCCGCCGGTCAGGCCGGGGCGGATGGCCTCCGCGTCGCGCACGATGGAGTCGGCGCGGAAGTGCGCGAGGTACTCGGCCTGCTGCTCGGGGCCGCCGCGCAGGGGCAGGGTCTGCCGGTTCACGGGGGTGGAGCGGCCGGTGCCCCGCTGATCGAGGAGCAGGACCCGGTACTCGGTGAGCGCCCGCTCCAGCCAGGCCTGCCGGCCGATGAACCGCCGGGCGCCGAAGCCGGGACCGCCCTCCAGGTACAGCAGCCACGGCAGGGTCTCGGGGTCCTTGTCCGAGGCGACGATCTCGCGGGCGTACAGCTCGATCCGCTCGCCGTCCGGGCGCGCGTGGTCCAGCGGGACGGTGAACCGGTGGTCGGTGAGGACCGTTCCGGGGTGGCGGTAGCTGTGCTCGACGGTCACGGACGGCCCCAGGGGTACGAGGTACGGAAACCCGCACCCCGGCCGGATCACGGTCGGGGTGCGGGGTGGCTTTCCGCCCGAGTCTAGGCCCTGTCGTCAAATTCCCGTCGTCGCCCGAAGGGCGGCCCCGCGGCGTCTGGTGCGTGCTCTCGGCGTGCCGGGCGGAAGCCCACGTACTGGACGT